>JAFAFZ010000411.1 GCA_023423215.1 Actinomycetes bacterium | reverse complement strand
CATCGCCGGGCCCGACGTGGACCCGCTCCCGATGCTGACGCAGCGGGCGCTCGAGCAGGACGCCGGCGTGCCCGGACCCCCGACGGTGGTGCTGCCGATCCTGCACGGCCCCAACGGCGAGGACGGCACCGTGCAGGGGCTGCTCGAGATGGCGGGGCTGCCCTACGTCGGCGCGGGTGTGCTGGGCTCGGCCGTCGCGATGGACAAGGTCATGGCCAAGACCGTCCTGGACGCGGCCGGCATCGCGCAGCCCGAGTGGCGTTCGGTGCGCGCCACGCAGGTACGGGGTGCGTCGGACGCGGACCGCGCCGCGCTGGCCCGGCGCCTGCTCGACGAGCTGGGCGACCCCGTCTTCGTCAAGCCCGCCAACATGGGCTCGTCCATCGGCGTGAGCCGCGCCGCCGGCGAGGAGGCGCTGCTCGCAGCGCTCGACGTGGCGATGGCCTACGACGACTGGGCGGTCGTCGAAGAGGCCGTGCACGCCCGCGAGCTCGAGGTCGCGGTGCTCGGCAACGACCGGCCCCGGGCGAGCGTCGTCGGAGAGATCCTGCCGGCGGCCGAGTTCTACGACTACGAGGACAAGTACACCGACGGGGCCGCCCGCACCGTCGTGCCCGCCGACCTGGACGGCGACCTGGCCGAGGACCTGCGACACCTGGCCGTGCGCACGTTCCTGGCGCTGCGTGCCGAGGGCATGGCCCGCGTCGACGTCTTCCTCGAGCAGGACGAACCCGACCGCCCGGGGCGGGGGATCCTCGTCAACGAGATCAACACGATCCCGGGCTTCACCCCGATCTCGATGTACCCGATGCTCTGGGAGGAGTCGGGCCTGTCGTACCCGGAGCTGATCGACGAGCTCGTCGCGCTGGCGCTCGAGCGCCACGAACGTCGCTCGCAGCACCGCACGGACGTCCAGCTCCGTGCCGGGACCGACGTCGAGTCGCGGACCGGGACCGCCGGATGATCCTCGAGCAGCTGCGGGGCGACCGCATCTTCATCACCGGGTCGACCGGCTTCGTCGGCACCGCGCTGGTCGAGCGCCTGCTGCGCTGCGTCCCCGACGTCGAGCTCGTCCTGCTGGTGCGCGACGGGCGACGCTCGTCCGCCCAGCGGCGCGTCGAGCGCGAGGTGCTGCGCAACGACTGCTTCGACCGGCTCCGAGCCGAGCTGGGCGACGACGGCTTCGAAGCGCTCGCGGCACGCGTGCACGTGGTCTCCGGCGACGTGGGCACCGACGGCCTGGGCCTGGACGACGACGGCCGTGCGCAGCTGGCGTCGTGCGACGTCGTCATCCACTCGGCAGCGACCGTCGCGTTCGACTCGCCGCTCGACCGCGCGGTCGAGGTCAACCTGCTCGGGCCGGTGCGCATCGCCGAGACGCTCGCCGAGCTCGGCGTGTCGCCGCACCTGGTGTGCGTCAGCACCTGCTACGTCGCCGGCAACCGCCGCGGCAACGCGCCCGAGGAACCCGTCGACGTCGACCCGTTCATCGCCGGCATCGATTGGCGCGCCGAGGTGGCCGCCGCACGCCGCTCGAAGAGCGACACCGACGCGGAGAGCCGGGCACCCGAGCGCCTCTCGGAGTTCGGGGCACGGGCACGCTTCGAGCTCGGCTCCGCCGGCGGTCCGCTGCTCGCGAAGCGCACCGAGGAGCTGCGCAAGGACTGGGTGCACGACCGCATGGTCGAGCTGGGCCGCGCACGAGCCGCGTCGGTCGGCTGGCCCGACGCCTACGCCTTCACCAAGGCTCTCGGCGAGATGGCGACGGTCCAGACGCTGCGCCGTCGCGGCGAGGGCGCGCCGCGACTCAGCGTCGTGCGCCCCTCGATCATCGAGTCCGCACTGCTGGAGCCGCGCCCGGGTTGGATACGCGGCTTCCGGATGGCCGAGCCGATCATCCTCTCCTACGCCCGCGGCCTGCTGAAGGAGTTCCCCGGCGTCCCCGAGGGCGTCGTCGACGTGATCCCGGTCGACCTGGTCGTCGCCGCGATCGTCGCCACCGCCGGGCGCGTGCCCGAGCCCGACGAGGACACCTCGGCCGGCACGCCGCACATCGTGCAGATCGCCAGCGGTTCGACGAACCCGCTGAAGTACCAGCGCCTCGTCGACCGGGTCCGAGAGTGGTTCACCGAGCACCCGCTCTACGACCCGCACGGCCAGCCGATCATCGTGCCGGACTGGCGCTTCCCCGGGCGTGGCCGCGTCGAGGGTCAGCTCGACCGCGCCGGCACCATGCTGCGGGCGGCCGAGAAGGTCGTGGTCAACCTGCCGCTGCGTGGCCGCGCCGCCCAGTGGGGCGCCTCGATCGAGGAGCGTCGCAGCCAGGTCGAGCGGGCCAGCACCTACGTCGAGCTCTACGGCGCGTACACCGAGTGCGAGGCCGTGTACGGCGTCTCGCACCTGCTGACGCTGTGGGACCGCATGGACGACACCGAGCGCGCGCTGTTCGCGCTCGACCCGACCGCGGTCGGCTGGGACGACTACATCACCGAGATCCACCTGCCGTCGGTGGTCCACCACGGCCGCGCGCGCTCCTCGCCCACCAAGCGCGCCGCGGACCAGCGCACCGACCGACTGCGGGCGCGGGTCCTGTCGCCCGAGCGCCACGTCGCCGCGTTCGACCTGGAGAACACGCTGATCGCGTCGAACGTCGTCACGTCCTACTCGTGGATGGCGACGCGTCGGCTGAGCGCGGCGGACCGGTTGCGCTTCGCCGCCCGCACCCTGGCCGAGGCGCCGTCGCTGGCCGCGCAGGACCGCAAGGACCGGTCGGACTTCCTGCGGTCGTTCTACCGCCGCTACGAGGGCGCGCCGATCGAGCAGCTCGACGAGGACGCGCTCGAGCACTTCAGCCAGGTCCTGCTGGCGCGTTCGTTCCCCGCGGCGATCCGACGGGTGCGCGAGCACCGTGCGCTCGGGCACCGGACGGTGCTCATCACCGGCGCGCTCGACGTCCTGATCGAGCCGCTCACCCCGCTCTTCGACGACGTCATCTGCGCCCGCCTCGGCCGCGAGGAGGACCGCGACGGCGTCGAGGTGCTCTCCGGCCAGCTCGACCAGGTCCCGCCGACGGTCGAGGCCCGCGCCTCGATCCTGCGCGAGTACTGCGAGGCCGAAGGGCTCTCGCTCGAGGAGAGCGTCGCCTACGCGGACAGCTCCTCGGACCTGCCGATGCTCGAGGTGGTCGGCTTCCCGGTCGCGGTGAACCCCGAGCCGCGGCTGGCGTCCATCGCCCGCAAGCGCGGCTGGCTCGTCGAGGACTTCCGGCCCGGTGCCGGGTTCCGCCACCCGCTGCTGCCCTTCGCCGGGCGCTGGCGCGGCGCACCGACCGGCCAGGTCGACCGACCCGGACGCGGCGGCGGGAGGGTGGCCCGATGAAGGCGCTCGTCATCGACCGCGACCTGGCGCGCTTCGGCGCCGCCCGGCTCGCCAGCTCGCTGCGCTCGGGCGGAGGCGGACGTGTCGGCCCGCTCGCCCTGCGCGACGTCGACGCACCCCACCTGCCGGGCCCGGACTGGGTGACGTTGCGGCCGCGCCTGTCCGGCATCTGCGGTTCGGACCTCGCCACGGTCGACGGTCGCTCCAGCCGCTGGTTCGAACCGATCGTGTCGTTCCCGTTCACCCCCGGACACGAGGGCGTCGCGGACGACCCCGACGGCCGGCGCGTCGTCGTCGAACCCGTCCTCGGCTGCGTCGCCCGCGGCCTGGACCACCTGTGCCCCGCGTGCGCGGAGGGGCGTCTCGGCAACTGCGAGCACCTGACCCAGGGCTGCGTCGACGCCGGGCTGCAGACGGGCTACTGCTGCGACACGGGCGGCGGCTGGTCCGAGGCGATGGTCGCCCACACCAGCCAGCTGCACGAGGTGCCCGACGAGCTGGACGACCACGCCGCGGTGCTGATCGAGCCGACGGCGTGCGCGGTGCACGCCGCGCTGGCCGCGCAGGTGCAGCCGGACGAGTCCGTAGCGCTGATCGGGGCCGGCACGCTCGGCCTGCTGACCCTCGCCGCCCTGGACCGCTGGACGCCGCCGTCTCGCCTGGTCGTGGCGGCCAAGCACCCGCACCAGCGCGAGCTGACCGGTGAGCTCTCGTCCCGCGCCGGCCGGCTCGTGACCTGCGCGCCCGACGAGCTGGCTCGCGCCGTGCGCCGCACCGTCGGCACGCAGATGGTGGCGACGCAGATCGCCGGGCCGTCCCCGCTCGAGGGCGGGGCGCGGCTGACCGGCGGTGCGGACGTCACGATCGACTGCGTCGGCAACGCGGACAGCCTGCGCACGGCGCTCGCCGTGACCCGCCCCGGCGGACGCATCGTGCTGGTCGGCATGCCGGGCGTCGAGACGGTGGACCTGACCCCGCTGTGGCAGCGCGAGATCTCGTTGACCGGCGCGTACGCGTACGGCACCGAAGTGCTGGACGGCACGCCGATCCGCACGTTCGACCTGGCCGCCGAGCTCGTCGCCGCGGCCGACCTCGGCCGACTCGTCTCGGCCACCTATCCCCTGTCCCGCTACGCCGAAGCGCTCGCCCACGCCGGCGAGGCCGGCCGTCGCGGCGCGGTCAAGGTCGCGTTCTCGCTGCAGGACCCGGACCACCCCGCCGCACCCGTGCTCCCGCCCCGAAAGGCTGCTCGACGTTGAGCCAGACCCCACGCCCCGCTCGTTCCGCACGCCCCGGCCGATCGCTGCCCGGTCGAGGCCGCTCCGCGCCGGCTCGTCCCGCGCCGCGGCCCGGGCTCGTGCTCGACGTCGACCGCTCGACGCCGCCGGTCCTGCTGCACTCGGGCGAGCAGTTCCGCCTGGAGCGCCTGCCGGCGGGCCGCAGCCGGGTGATCTACCCGCCCGAGCCGCTCGCAGGCTTGGAGCATCCCGACGAGGCTATCCGGGACGCGCTGCTGCACCCGGTCGACGCCGACCCGCTGCCCGCGCAGCTCTTCGCCGGCATGACGCTGACGATCGCGTTCGACGACATCTCGCTCCCGCTGCCCAAGATGCGTCGGCCCGACATCCGCCAGCGGGTCATCGAGGCGGTGCTGGACCTGGCCGCCGACGCAGGCGTGGACGACATCCACATCATCGCCGCGCTGGCGCTGCACCGGCGCATGACCGAGGCCGAGCTGCGCTACTGCCTCGGCGACCGGATCTACGACGCGTTCGCCCCGCGCGGGCAGCTGTACAACCACGACGCCGAGGACCCCGACGGCATGGTCGTGCTGGGCGAGACCCGCCACGGCGAAGAGGTCCAGATGTCGAAGCGGGCCGCCGAGTCCGACCTGATCGTCTACGTCAACATCAACCTCGTGTCGATGGACGGCGGCTGGAAGTCCACCGCGACGGGGCTGTCCGGCTACCAGGGCATCCGCCACCACCACAACGTGAAGACCATGCGCAACGCGAAGTCGTTCATGGACCAGGACAACTCGGAGCTGCACCGCAGCAACTGGCGCCAGGGCGACGTGCTGCGCAACGCGGGCATCAAGATCTTCCAGATCGAGACCACCGTGAACAACGACCTGTTCGGCGACGGTCCCATGTCGGTGCTGGCCAAGCGCGAGTGGGAGTGGACGGCGAAGGACCGCGCCACGTTCCTGGGCGTGAAGACGACGCTCGACCGCCTGCGCCCGCCCGCCCGCCGCAAGATCATGCACAGCTGGGAGGCGCCCTACGGGCTGACCGGCGTGCACGCGGGCGAGGTCGAAGCGGTCCACAAGCTGACCACCGCGGACGTGTACCGCCAGCAGCTCGTGCCGGTCGAGGGTCAGACCGACATCGTGCTGTACGGCCTGCCCTACGTCGGGCCGTACAACGTGAACTCGATCATGAACCCGATCCTCGTGATGTGCCTCGGGCTCGGCTACTTCTTCAACATGTACAAGGGCCGGCCCGTGGTGCGAGAGGGCGGCGTGCTGATCATGACGCACCCGACCGCGAACGAGTTCCACCCGGTGCACCACCCGAGCTACATCGACTTCTTCGAGCAGGTCCTCGCCGAGACGACCGACCCGATCGAGATCGAGCAGCGCTACGAGACGAGCTACGCCACCGACGAGTGGTACCGGCACCTGTACCGGACCAGCTACGCCTACCACGGCGTGCACCCGTTCTACATGTGGTACTGGGGCAGCCACGCGCTCGAGCACCTGTCGCAGGTGATCGTGGTCGGCGGCGACCCGGCGACCGTGCGACGGCTCGGGTTCCGACCCGCCTCGACGCTGGCGGACGCGCTCGAGATGGCGAGCGACGTCGTGGGTCCGCAGCCGACGGTCACCTACGTGAAGAACCCGCCGATCGGCATGGCCGATGTCACCTGACCCGAACGCGACGCCGCGACCGAGCCCGACCGAGCTGTGGGACGCCGCTCGTCGGCGCCTGCCCCGGCCGCTCGCGCAGGTGCGTTCGCTCGGGTTCCCCTACACCGCGGCCTCGACCCCGCGCGGCGTCGAGCCGGTCGCGGTCGAGGACACCCTCGGCGACCGCTACGACACCGAGTGGGCCCGCTCCCCCGTCGCCCGGTGGAGCCGCACCGCCGCGCTGGCGACCGTCGGCCGGGGCATCGCCGTCGCCGCCTGCCGACCCGAGCTCCGCAACGTGGATCGACTGGACGACCTGTCGGGTCCGGCGATCTTCGTGGCGAACCACCACAGCCACCTCGACACGACGGTGCTGCTGACGAGCATCCCGATGCCGTGGCGCCACGAGCTCGTGGTCGCCGCGGCGGCGGACTACTTCTTCGACACCCGGACCAAGGCCACGCTCGCCGCGTGGGCGTACGGCGCCGTCCCGATGGAGCGCAAGAAGGTCAGCCGACGGTCGGCGGACCGTGCGGCGTCGCTCATCGAGGACGGGTGGTCGCTGCTCATCTTCCCCGAGGGCGGACGTTCCCCCGACGGCTGGGGCCAGCCCCACAAGGGCGGCGCCGCATACCTGTCGGTCCGCTGCGGCGTGCCCGTCGTGCCCATCCACCTGCACGGCACGGGGCGGGTCCTGCCCAAGGGTCGCAACCGGCCCGAGCCGCAGACGGTCGTCGTGAACGTCGGCGCGCCGCTGCGCCCGGCCGAGGACGAGGACGCACGCCGCTTCGCGGTCGACATCGAGGACGCGAT
>JAFAFZ010000355.1 GCA_023423215.1 Actinomycetes bacterium | reverse complement strand
CCGGGGGCGACCCGTCCGCCGGGGTGAGCACCAGGTCCGGCGAGGTGGGCGCCTCGTACGGGTCGTCGATGCCGGTCATGCCGCGCAGCTCGCCCGCACGCGCCTTCGCGTAGAGGCCCTTCGGGTCACGGCGCTCGCACTCCTCGCGCGGCGTGTCGACGAACACCTCGAGGAACCGGAGGCCCGCCGACTCGCCGCGGGCGCGCACCGCGTCGCGGGCGTCGCGGTAGGGCGCCACCAACGGCACGACCGCCACCACGCCGGCATCGGCGAAGAGCGCCGCCACCTCGCCGACGCGCCGGACGTTCTCGTCGCGGTCCTCGGCGCTGAAGCCGAGGTCCACGTTGAGCCCGTGGCGCACGTTGTCGCCGTCGAGCAGGTAGGCCGCCCGACCCTCCGCGACGAGTCGACGTTCGACCTCGACCGCCACCGTCGACTTGCCCGAGCCGGACAGGCCGGTGAACCACACGACGAGGCCGGCGCCGCCGGTCACCGCTGCGCGTGCGGAGCGCTCGACCGCGCCGTCGTGCCAGACGACGATGCGCTGGCCGTCGTTCACGCGGTCTCGCCCAGGATCATCCCCGCGCCGACGGTCGAGTTCGTCGCCTCGTCGATCAGGATGAACGAGCCGGTCTCGCGGCTGCGGCGGTACTCGTCGAAGAACAGCGGCTGGGTCGTGCGCAGCGACACGCGGCCGATCTCGTTCAACGTCAGCTGCTCGGCGGCCTCGTCGCGGTGCAGCGTGTTGATGTCGAGCCGGTAGTGGACGTCCTTCACCATCGCCCGGGCGGAGCGCGTCGTGTGCTTGATGGCGAGCTTCGTGCGCGGCGCGAGCGACGCGGACTCGGACAGCCAGCAGACCATCGCCTCGACGTCCTGGGACGAGGTCGGCTGGTTCTGCGGGCGGCAGATCATGTCGCCCCGGGAGATGTCGATCTCGTCCTCGAGCAGCATCGTCACCGACATCGGCGAGAACACCTCGTCGACCGGTCCGTCGAAGGTGTCGATGCGACGGATGCGGGAGGTGAAGCCGGACGGCAGCACCATGACCTCGTCGCCGGGCTTGAACACGCCGGCGGCGACCCGACCGGCGTAGCCGCGGTAGTCGTGGTGCTCGTCGGTCTGGGGCCGCAGCACGTACTGCACCGGGAACCGCGCGTCGATCAGGTTGCGGTCCGACGCGATGTGCACGGTCTCGAGGTGGTGCAGCAGCGAGCTGCCCTCGAACCAACCCATGCTCGGCGAGCGGCTCACGACGTTGTCGCCCTTCAGCGCCGACATCGGGATGAACGTCAGGTCCGTGATGTCGAGGCGTGCCGCGAACTGGCGGAACTCGGCGACGATCTCGTTGAAGCGCTCCTGCGAGTAGTCGACCAGGTCCATCTTGTTGACGGCCACGACCAGGTGCGGGATGCGCAGCAGCGACGCGATGAACGCGTGGCGGCGCGACTGCTCGAGCACGCCCTTGCGGGCGTCGATGAGCACGATCGCCAGATCCGCGGTCGACGCGCCGGTGACCATGTTGCGCGTGTACTGCACGTGGCCCGGGGTGTCGGCGATGATGAACTTCCGCTCGGGCGTCGCGAAGTACCGGTACGCGACGTCGATCGTGATCCCCTGCTCGCGCTCGGCGCGCAGGCCGTCGGTCAGCAGCGCCAGGTTCGGCGCGTCCAGACCCATGCGCTCGCTCGCGTCCGCGACCGAGTCCATCTGGTCCTCGAAGATCGACTTCGAGTCGTAGAGCAGGCGACCGATCAGCGTCGACTTCCCGTCGTCGACCGATCCCGCCGTGGCGAATCGCAGCAACTCACTCATCAGAAGCACCCCTGACGCTTGCGGTCGTTCCTCGTTGCGGCCACCGCCGCGTGACTCCGCATCAGAAGTAGCCCTGACGCTTGCGGTCTTCCATCGCCGCCTCCGAGGCGCGGTCGTCCGCGCGGGTGGCGCCGCGCTCGGTGAGGCGGGTGGCGGCGACCTCGTCGATCACCGCCTGCACCGTGCGGGCCTCGGACTCGACGGCGCCGGTGCACGAGGCGTCGCCCACCGTGCGGAACCGCACCGTGCGGACCTCGGGCTCCTCGCCGTCCATCACCGTCACGAACTGGGTCACCGCCAGCAGCATGCCGTCGCGCTCGAAGACCTCTCGCTCGTGCGCGTAGTAGATCGACGGGACCTCGATGCCGTCCGTGGCGATGTACTGCCAGATGTCGAGCTCGGTCCAGTTGCTCAGCGGGAACACGCGGATGTGCTCGCCACGCACGTGGCGGCCGTTGTACAGGCTCCACAGCTCGGGACGCTGGTTCTTCGGGTCCCACTGGCCGAACTCGTCGCGGAAGCTGAACACCCGCTCCTTCGCCCGGGCCTTCTCCTCGTCGCGGCGGGCGCCACCGAAGGCGGCGTCGAAGCCGTGCTCCTCGACCGCGTCGAGCAGCGTCGTGGTCTGGAGCTGGTTGCGGCTGGCGCGGGGACCGGTCTGCTCGACCACCCGGCCCTTGTCGATCGACTCCTGCACCGACGCGACCACCAGCTTCACGCCGAGCTCGGCGACGCGTCGGTCGCGGTAGTCGTAGACCTCGTCGAAGTTGTGGCCGGTGTCGACGTGCATCACCGGGAACGGCACCTTCGCCGGCCAGAAGGCCTTCTCCGCCAGGCGCAGCATCACGATCGAGTCCTTGCCCCCCGAGAACAGCAGGACCGGTCGCTCGAACTCGGCGGCGACCTCACGGATGATGTGGATCGACTCCGCCTCGAGGGCTCGGAGATGTGAGAGTTCGTAGTTCACTTCGCAGCACCCATCGTCGTGTCCGTGGGACGGGTCGAGGCCGTCGGTGGCACCTGTCCGGTGCGGGGAACACCGGGATCGGCGGGATCGTCCGATCCTGCGTGCGACCCCACCCCGGTCGTCGCAGCACACTACGTTCGCAATTGTCGACCAGCAAGGTCGACAATTGCTCCCGGTCCTTGCCTAGGGTGGCACCCGTGCCGAACGCAGACGATCACACGCTGTCCGCCGAGCTCGCCGAACGGGCCGGAGCGCTGCTCCTCGAGCTCCGCTCGCGCCTCTCCTCCGAGGGCGTCGAACCCAAGGAGCTCAAGGACGCCGGCGACCGTGCGTCGCACGAGTTCCTCGTCGCCGAGCTCGCCGCCCGCCGCCCCGAGGACGCCGTGCTGTCCGAGGAGGCCCGTGCGGATGAGCGCGCCGACACCTCACGGCTGACCGCGCCGAGGGTGTGGATCATCGACCCGCTCGACGGCACCCGCGAGTACGGCGAGGGCCGCTCGGACTGGGCGGTGCACGTCGCCCTGGTCGAGGACGGCACGCCGACGGCGGGTGCGGTCGCGCTGCCCGGCCTGGGGCTGGTGCTGAGCACGGGTGAGCCGCCCGCGCTGCCCGACGCACCCGAGCGCCTGCGGGTGATCGTGAGCCGCTCGCGTCCGCCGGCCGAGGCGCTGACGATCGCGGAGGCGCTCGACGCCGAGCTGGTCGAGATGGGCTCGGCCGGCGCCAAGGCGATGGCGATCCTGCGCGGCGAGGCCGACGTCTACCCGCACTCGGGCGGCCAGTACGAGTGGGACTCGGCCGCGCCGGTCGCGGTGGCCGCGGCGGCCGGGCTCTCCTGCACGCGCCTCGACGGCTCCCCCCTCGTCTACAACCGCGAGGACCCGTACCTGCCCGACCTGCTCATCTGCCGTCCGGCGCACGCCGAACGGGTCCTGTCCGTGCTCAACTGAGCACGTGCACGACGCTCCCGCCACCGGCGCCGCATCCCACGACGAAGCGTCCCGGTCCGCCGACGTCGAGCGCTTCGCCTTCACCGACCACGGCCCGTGGGTCGTGGACCGTGGTTCGCTCACCTGGACGCGCGGGATCGACGTGCTGCGTGCGACGACGCGTGCCCAGGTCCCTCGCCTGACCGCGGCGCGACGGCTCCCGCCACCCGGCCGGCTCGGCGTCGTGTCGGCCCGGCTCGGGACCGCCGTGGTGGCCTGGGCGGTCGGCGACCGCCGCACGGGCGGTGCGACCTCCCGCGCCGGCCTGTCGCGTCGGCTGCGCCACGCCGCCGAGGCGCTGGGGCCGACCTACATCAAGCTCGGCCAGATCATCTCGAGCGGCGACGGGCTGTTCCCGTCCGAGCTCGTCGAGGAGTTCAAGGCCTGCCGCGACCAGGTCCCCGCCGAGTCGTTCGACTCCGTGCGACGGGTCGTCGAGTCCGACCTGGGACGTCCGATCCACCAGGTGTTCTCGCGCTTCGACCACGTGCCCCTCGCCGCCGCCTCGATCGCCCAGGTGCACTCGGCGCGCCTGGTGACCGGGGAAGAGGTCGTCGTCAAGGTGCAGCGGCCGACGATCCGCCAGCAGGTCGGCTCGGACCTGAAGGTGATGTCCTGGCTCGCACCGTTCCTCGTCGGCCGCATCCCCGTCGCAGCGCTCGCCAACCCGCCGGCGCTGGTCGAGCTGTTCGCCGAGACCATCAACGAGGAGCTCGACTTCCGCCTCGAGGCGGCCAACATGCTCGACGTGGCCGAGTCCTTCGCCGAGCTCGGCCAGCGCGGCATCGTCGTCGCCCGGCCCCACCCCGACCTGGTGACACGCCGCGTGCTGGTCATGGAGCGCCTGTCGGGGTTCGGCTTCGACGACCTGGAGTCGATGCAGGCGGCGGGCATCGACACCCACGAGGTGATCCGCGTCGGCATGACCGGGTTCACCGAGGGGTGCATGGTCCACGGCATCTTCCACGGCGACCTGCACGGCGGGAACCTGTTCGTGATGCCCGACGGGCGCATCGCCCTGCTCGACTTCGGGATCACCGCCCGCATGACGCCGCTGGAGCGCAACGCCTTCCTGCGCCTGATGGTCACCGGCGCCACCGGCGACATCCACGGCCAGCTCGCCGCCTTCCGCGACCTGGGTGCGCTGCCGCCCGACACCGACCTGGACGAGGTCATCCGAGAGCTGCGCCTGGACCAGCAGCCCGTCGACCCGACCACGCTCTCCCAGGAGCAGCTGGTCGGCGAGCTCCAGCGCGTCATCAAGGCGCTGCTCGGCATGGGGGCGCGGCTGCCGAAGATCCTCATGCTCTACGTGAAGAACCTGGTGTTCCTGGACGGCGCGATCTCGACGCTGGCGCCCGACCTGGACCTGATCGGCGAGATCGCCCGCCTGTCGACCTACCTGGCGGTCACCCACGGCGAGCGCCTGGCGGCCGAGGTGGGCGCATCTGCGACGGACTTCGAGATCGACGCGACGAGCCTGCGCCGCAACATGGGCATCGAGGTCCCCGAGGACACCGAGCTGACCTACCGCGACCTGCGCGCCCGGCGCGACGTCATCCGCCAGCGACTCGAGAAGCGCGGGCGCTGATCGCCTGCCGCCCGTGGGTGCCGGCGGGCGAGCCGCAGGTCACAGGGGGGAGTTCTGACGTGGGACGGCACGTCGGGCAGACTGGTACGTCCCCCATCTGGCGCTCCGCGCCCCACGACCGGATCGAAGCATGAGCACTCCCACCGCCACCAACGACGCGACCACGGGCCGCGTGCCGGTCGACGGCATCCGCAACGTCGCCATCATCGCGCACGTCGACCACGGCAAGACCACCCTCGTCGACGCGATGCTCCAGCAGGCCGGCGCGTTCCGCGAAGGCGCCGAGACCGTCGACCGCGTGATGGACAACACCGACCTGGAGCGTGAGAAGGGCATCACGATCCTGGCCAAGAACACCGCGGTCCGCTGGACCGGCGAGGGCCGCGACGAGGTCAAGATCAACATCGTCGACACGCCCGGCCACGCCGACTTCGGTGGCGAGGTCGAGCGGGCGCTGACCATGGTCGACGGCGTCGTCCTGCTGGTCGACGCGTCCGAGGGCCCGCTCCCCCAGACGCGCTTCGTGCTGCGCAAGGCGCTCGCGCTGAACCTTCCGGTCATCCTGGCGGTCAACAAGGTCGACCGACCCGACGCCCGCATCGACGAGGTGGTCAGCGAGGTCGAGGACCTGTTCATGGACCTCGACGCGGACATCGACCAGATCGACTTCCCGGTCATCTACTGCAACGGCCGCGCCGGGCGCGCCAGCATGACCCGCCCCCAGGACCCCGACGACCTGGCGGACGACCTCACGCCGCTGTTCGAGCTGCTGGTGGACCACCTGCCCGCACCGTCGTACGAACCCGAGCACCCGCTGCAGGCCTGGGTCACCAACCTCGACTCGAGCGCGTTCGTCGGCCGCCTGGCCATGTGCCGCGTGCTGCACGGCACCATCCGCAAGGGCCAGCAGGTCGCCTGGTGCAAGACCGACGGCACGGTCGAGCGGGCCAAGGTCGCCGTCCTCTACGTCACCGAGAACCACGAGCGCATCGAGGTCGAGTCCGCCGGGCCGGGCGAGATCATCGCCGTCGCCGGCCTGGACAGCGTGACGATCGGCGAGACGCTGGGTGATCCCGAGGATCCCCGGCCGATGCCGATCATCACCGTCGACGAGCCCAGCCTGGCGATGACCATCGGCGTCAACACCTCGCCGATCAACGGCCGCGACGGCGACAAGGTCACCGCTCGCCAGATCAAGGACCGCCTGGACAAGGAGCTCGTCGGCAACGTCAGCCTGCGTGTCATGCCGACGGACCGCCCCGACGCATGGGAGGTCCACGCCCGCGGCGAGCTCCAGCTGGCCGTCCTGGTCGAGACGATGCGACGTGAGGGCTTCGAGCTCACCGTCGGCAAGCCGCAGGTCGTGACGCGGGAGATCGACGGGAAGCTGCACGAGCCGGTCGAGTCCGTCTCGGTCGACGTGCCCGAGGAGTACCTCGGTGCGGTGTCGCAGCTGCTCGCCACCCGCAAGGGCCAGCTGGTCGACATGGTCAACCACGGCACCGGGTGGGTCCGCATCGAGCAGCGGGTCCCGGCCCGCGGCCTGCTGGGGTTCCGCACCGAGTTCCTCACCGAGACCCGCGGCACCGGCATGCTCCACCAGATCTTCGACGGCTGGGCGCCGTGGTTCGGAGAGATCCGCTCCCGCGACCGGGGTTCGGTCGTCGCCGACCGCTCCGGTCCGGTCACGGCGTACGCGGTCGTGCAGGTGCAGGAGCGTGCGTCGCTGTTCGTCGGCCCCGGTGACGAGGTCTACGAGGGCATGGTGATCGGCGAGAACTCCCGCGCCGAGGACATGGACGTGAACATCTGCCGTGAGAAGAAGCTCACGAACATGCGCACGTCCTCGTCGGACAACACCGAGCGCCTGACCCCGCCGCGGCGCCAGTCCCTCGAGCAGGCGCTCGAGTTCCTGGCCGAGGACGAGTGCGTCGAGGTGACGCCCAACGCCGTCCGCCTGCGCAAGGTCGCGCTGGACGCCGGGGCGCGGGCCCGCAAGGCCAAGGCCGACAAGAACGCCCGCCTGTCCTGAAGGGCCGGCGGCCGCCGCGGCACGGGAGCGTCCCGGGATGCGGGGTGTGACAAACCTGACCAACTCGGTCGGGTAGAGCGGCATAGTCTGGTTGCATGTCCTCGATCGCAGGCGCCACGACGGCCCGCTCGCTCCTCGCCTTCCCGAACCCGGTGAATGACGCCGCGGCCCGCACGGTGGCCTCCGGCGTCGTCGTCATGGCCCTGCTGGTGGCCGGACTCGGTCGGGGGTGGGTGCTGATCCCCCTCACCTACGGCTTCATCGCCCGGGTGGCGAGCGGTCCCCGGTTCAGCCCGCTGGGCCTGCTTGCGACGAAGGTGGTCGCGCCGCGGCTGCCCCGGTTCGAGAAGCTCGTCCCGGGCCCGCCGAAGCGCTTCGTCCAGGCGATCGGCGTGGTGTTCTCGGTGATGGCCTCGGTCCTGTGGCTGCTCGGCGAGACCGGCGCCGCCCGCATCGTCGTGGCGCTGCTCGCCGGCGCGGCGTTCCTCGAAGCGGCGTTCGGCGTCTGCCTGGGCTGTCGCATCTTCGCCGTGCTGATGAGGATCGGCGTGATCCCCGAATCGGTGTGCGAGGAGTGCAACGACCTGTCGCTGCGCATCCCCGGCCTGCGCCCGGCCGCCGAGGCGGGCAGCCGCTGACGTCGTCGTCGGGCCGGTCGCGCCTCGGCATCTAGAGTCGCACCGATGCGTCTGGTGATCGCCCGCTGCTCCGTCGACTACGAGGGACGCCTGTCGGCCCACCTCCCCGAGGCCCTGCGGCTGATCATGGTCAAGGCCGACGGCTGCGTCGCCATCCACGCCGACGGCGGTGCGTACAAGCCGCTGAACTGGATGAACGCACCGAACCGGCTGGTCCAGCACGAGGACCACTGGACGGTGACGAACCCCAAGGGCGAGACGCTGACGATCCACCTGCACGAGGTCGTCTCCGACATCGCCCACGAGCTGGGCCAGGACCCCGGCCTGATGAAGGACGGGGTCGAGGCGCACCTCCAGGAGCTGCTCGCTGCGAGCCCGCACACGATCGCCGAGGGCCTGGTGCTGGTGCGGCGCGAGTTCCCGACCGACATCGGTCCGGTCGACCTGCTGTGCCGCGACGCGGAGGGCAACGCCGTCGCGATCGAGGTGAAGCGCCGTGGCGAGATCGACGGGGTCGAGCAGCTCGTCCGGTACCTCGAGCGCATGGAGCGCGATCCGCTGCTGCGCGGGGTGCGGGGCATGTTCGTCGCGCAGGTCGTGAAGCCCCAGGCCCGCGTGCTGGCCGAGTCCCGTGGCGTGGCCTGGGTCGAGGTCGACTACGACGTGCTGCGCGGCGCCCGCGAGGCCGACCTCACGCTGTTCTGACCGCACCACCCCGAAGCGGGTGCGGTTGTGCACGCCAGGGCATGCACAACCCCTCCCGGTTCGCACAACTGAGCGAATCGGGTGCGGAAGTGCACGCCAGGGCATGCACAACCCCTCCCGGTTCGCAGAACTGAGCGAATCGGGTGCGGACCTGCGCGCGACCGAGTTGCGCCGAATTCGACGGACGTGCGGGAACCGGCCTGCCACGCTCGTCGCATGGACGAGTACAGCTGCCGACACTTCTCGCTCGCCAACGCCCTGGACGACCGACCGACGGACCTCCCCCCACCTGCTGCGTCGCGTCGCCGACATGACCGACGCCGAGGGCATCGGCGCCGACGACCTGCTGGACGTGACGATCTCGCACACGGTGCGGGCCGACGGGCCGTGGTGGTCGGCGACGGTCTACTGGCCGCCGACGAGCCGCGACGGTTCGCCGGGCTCGGATCGCTGTTCACCCCCTGCTCGACGACCCTCGGTCGGCGGGGTGGGCCACTCGGAGCTACGACATCTCCCAGTAGTCGAGGAGATCGTGCTCGGGGTCGATCGAGAACTCGTGCTCCACGTGGACGATCTCCACGGTCAAGGTCGACTCCTCCGGGCTCACGTGCGCCATCCGGCAGGCCGCCATCACGACCGCCTTGAGCTCACCCATCGCCGTGACCACCCGGAACTCCACTGAGCGATCACCGGGACGGAGGCCGAGGCGAACGGTGTAGCGGGTGGACTCGCCAGATCGAACCTGTGCTGTCACTCGCTCGTCCTCTCATCCTCGCCACGCATGTCCGGGAAGTGGTGCATGGAGACGCACGACGCGGCGTCGCTGCTTCAACCCGATCGACGTCCCGCTCGTCGCTCGACGATAGGTCTCGCCGTGGCGACAACCCACCGGGTTCGCAGCGTTCAGGCACCGGCGAACCCGGCGCGGTCCAGCCACGCCAGGATGGCGTCGAACGAGTCGACGAGGCCCTTCTCGGCGACGGCGTCCGGCGGCAGGGCACGCAGCGTCGCCCGCACGCGCTCGACCGCCTCGACGTCCGCGCACAGCACGTCGAGGGGGTCCTGGTGCACCCGGATCGAGAACACGGTCGCGCCGGACGCCGGCAGCCGCACCAGCGTCTGACGCTCGACCCGCAGCCAGAACCGCTCCCCCACCTCATCGAAACCGACCGCGCCGGAACGGTGGTCCCGCACGGGCTGGAAGAGCGCCGGATCGTCGAGCAGGTTCCAGTTCAGGCGCCCCAGACCTGATTCGGCCGTCAGCCGGTCGAAGAAGCGGTCGACCGCGTCACCCAGCTGCTCGTCGTAGCCCGGCACCGGCGCGTGGATCTCTCGCACCGTCCGCCCGATCTTCTGCGTCAGGTCCCACCGAGTGGGGAAGCACACCGACGCCGCAGCCAGCCGCCATCGGCCGGCCGCATCCGGCAGGTGCACGCACCAGTCCTCCTGGGTGAGCAGTCCGACGGCCTCGATCGGGTGCACCTCCGCGTGGTCGACGTCGGCGCCGGGGTCGATCCCGAGCTCGTGCAGCCCTCGTGCAGTCAGCTCAGCGCGCACCGACACGAGCAGCTCCTCGCTGGCGGCACGCACCCGGCCGTCGTCGTCGGGCGTCACTGCGATGACCTGTTCGCGGTGCTCGGCGACCAGGCGTCGCTTGAGCGCGAGCTGGTCGGTTCGACGTTCGTCGGGTTCGAGCCACTCCACCGGCCGCAAGGGCCGCAGCCCCATGCGCAACCGGTGCGGCCGGCCGTCGAAGGGGAGGTGGCGGGGCCCGCTCACTCGTCGAAGAGGCAGCGGCCCGAGTCGATCACGAGGCGGTCACCGCTCGCGTGGACCACGAACCTGGCCTCGCCGGTGCCGACCCGCCAGATGCTGGTCGTGAGCTCCTCGCCCGGGAACACGGGCGACGAGAAGCGCCCCTCGATCGAGCGGAAGCGCGCCGGGTCCGAGTCGCACAGGGAGCGCAGCAGCGCCCGGCCGGTGAAGCCGTAGGTGCACAACCCGTGGAGGATCGGCCGGTCGAACCCGGCGAGCGCAGCGAACGACGGGTCCGAGTGCAGCGGGTTGCGGTCACCCGAGAGCCGGTAGACCAGCGCCTGCTCCGGACGGGTCGACAATGTGACCTGGTCGTCGGGCGCCTTGTCCGGCGCCTCGTTCTTCGGGCCCGACGGGCCACGCTCGCCGCCGAAGCCGCCCTCGCCGCGGATGAACGCGGACATCACCAGGTCGAAGGCCGGTTCGCCCGACGCGGTGTCGGTCGCGTGCGCCGTGATCTCGACCACGGCGCCCTTGCCCTTGTCCCACACGGCGGTGATCTCGGACTCGGTCGAGACCTCACCCGAGCTGCCCAGCTCCTTGTGCAGCACCACCGTCTGCTCGCCGTGCACCAGCATCGCCGGGTTGAAGCTGCCGACGTGGGCGAACAGGTGCGAGATCTCGGAGATGATCACCGGCATCGTCGGCAGCGCCCGCGTCGGCACGTCCATCGAGTTCTCGGTGACGAAGGGCAGCTCGGCGGCGTCGGTCGGCTCCTGGCCGGCGCCGACGCCCACGGCGTAGAGCAGGCTCTGGGCGGTGGTCCACGCCGAGGTGCGGGGCTCGGAACGGAAGCCGACGGCGGTGGCGTCGATGGGCATCGTGATGCTCCTCGTGGCGTTGCGGGCCTGGTCCCCCCGGGTCCACCCGGGCGCACCGGAGGCGCGCCGGAACGGGTGGATCGACCCGATCCTGTGAATGTCACACGAGGATGCCACGTGGAGCGGTCGGGTGTGCGCGACTCTGTTCCCCGTGTCGACGGGCAGGAAGGTCACCATCGGAGTCGTCGCGGCGCCCCTCGTGGTGATCGCGCTCGTCGCCGCGGCCTGGGGCGTGGACACCTGGCGGACCGGTGACGACGTCGTCCGCAACGTCACCGTGGCCGGCGCACCCGTCGGCGGTTCGAACGACGACGAGCTGACCGGCCAGCTGGCCGAGCTCGCCGAGCAGCTGCCCTCCACGCCCATCGAGATCGACGCGGGCGAGTACACCGTCACCAGCACCGCCGGGGAGCTCGGGCTCTCGATCGACACGACGGCCACCGCGGACGAGGTGCACGACCTGGGCCGCGACGACCCGCTGCCCACCCGGCCGGTGCGCTGGCTCACCTCGCTCTTCACCGAGCGCACCGCGGACGTCGTGGTCAGCGTCGACGTCGAGCAGCTGTCGGCGACGCTCGTCGCGCTGCAGGGCGACCACCGGACCACGCCCGTCGAACCGTCGATGACCGCCACCGAGGACGCCGTCGCCCTGGTGCCGGGCACCCCGGGCAAGGAGATCACCGTCAACGACGTCGTGACCGCGCTGCCCAGGTCGCTCGGCGACGTCGGCGAGCCGATCCGCATCGAGGTCGCCGAGACCGTCACGCAGCCGACCATCAGCGACGCCGCGGTGCAGGCGGTCGTCGACCAGGCCAACAGCGTCACCGGCGGGACCGTCACGTTGGACGCGGGCGGCACGAAGGTCGAGGTCGAGGGCAAGGAGTTCCGCCCGGCGTTCGGGCTCGCGATCGACGGCACGACGCCGCGACTGACGATGCAGCCAGAGCCGGTCGCGGAGATCCTCGCCGAGCGGGCGCCGTCCTCTCGCAACCCGACGAACGTGCGCTTCGACATCCAGAACGGCACGCCGGTGCCGGTCGGGGGCGAGGACGCACAGGTCTGCTGCACCGAGGACGCCCCGCAGCGCATCGTCGACGGCCTGCTGGCGGGCCAGACCGAGATCGCCCTGCCCACCCGGCCGATCACCGCCCAGCAGGGCCGCGACTGGGCCGCCACCCTGGGCGTGAAGGAGATCATCGGGACCTTCACGACCAACTACAAGTGCTGCGAGTCCCGCGTCACCAACATCCACCGGATCGCCGAGCTCACCCAGGGCATCCTCATCCCGCCGGGCGGCACGTTCTCGGTCAACGACACCGTCGGCCGACGCACGACCGAGAAGGGCTTCGTCGAGGGCGGCGTCATCCAGGACGGCGAGTTCTCGACCGACATCGGCGGCGGTGTCAGCCAGTACGCGACGACGCTGTTCAACGCCGCCTTCTTCGGTGGTCTGGACATCCCGACCTACAAGGCGCACTCGAAGTACATCAGCCGCTACCCCTTCGGCCGCGAGGCCACGCTGGCGTACCCGAGCGTCGATCTGAAGATCCGCAACGAGACCCCCTACGGCGTCGTCATCTGGCCGACCTTCACCGGCACCTCGGTGACGGTGGACCTGTGGTCGACCCGGTACGCGACCGGCGAGCAGACCGCACAGCGGCCCACCTCGGGCTGCGGCCGGGTCACCACGGAACGGACCCGCACCTTCGTCGACGGCCGCGTCGAGACCGACACGTTCAACGCCAACTACGACTGCGAGTGACCGCCGCGGTCGCCGTCGGCCCGGCCCGGAGGTCCGCTCGAGCAGAGCCGGAGGTCCGCTCGAGCAGAGGGCCCGGACCGCACCTGCTCGGCGTCCGTGGGCGCGGGTACCGTGTGAGCGGAACCAGCTCGTCATCGCAGGCGCGCAGGACGATCGAGGGCTGACGTGAACGCTGCCGGCAATCGCACCAACCCGGCACAGCCGGTGCACTTCGAGGACCGCATGAGCGACACCGACGCGCTGATGTGGCACATCGAGAAGGACCCGATGCTGCGCTCGACCATCACCACGGCGATGGTGCTCGAGGGCGAGGTGGACCCCGACGAGCTGCACCGCACCTTCGAGCGCGCGAGCCGCATCATCCCCCGGCTGCGTCAGCGGGTGCGCTCGAACCCGCTGTCGCTCGCGCCCCCACGCTGGGAGATCGATCCGAACTTCGACCTGCGCTACCACCTGCGCTCGGCGCGGGTCCCGGGCACCGGCTCCATGGCCGACCTGCTCTCGATGGCCGGTCCCGTGTCGATGCAGGGCTTCGACCGCGCTCGCCCGCTGTGGGAGGCGACGATCGTCGACGGCCTCGTCGGCGGGCGCTCCGCGATCCTGTTGAAGTTCCACCACTCGATCACCGACGGCGTGGGCGGCGTCGAACTGATGCTCGAGCTGTTCGACCTGGAGCCGGACGCCGAGGAGCGCCCGATGCCGCACGCGCCCCGCGTGCACGTGCTCAACCAGACCGAGCGCTTCGTCGACGCGTTCCAGCACGAGGCCCGCCGCCAGTCCGCCATGGCGCGCCGCTACGCCACGACCGGCATCGACTCGGTGCGAGGCGCCACCCACGACCCGACCGGCTCGATGGTGGCCGCCAGCGAGCTGCTCGGCTCGGTCACGCGGATCCTGCGGCCCGAGGCGACCCCGCTCTCGGCGATCATGACGCGCCGCTCGCTCTCGAGCCGGCTGGACGTGCTCACCATGCCGCTCGACCTGGCGAAGAAGGTCGGCAACCGCATCGGTGGCACGCTCAACGACACCTTCGTCACCGGCATCGCGCACGGTCTGGCGCTGTACCACCGCCACCACGGCGTCGAGCAGGCCTCGCTGCGCATGGGCATGCCGATCAACATCCGCGGCGCTGCCTCGATGAGCTCCGTCGGCAACTCGTTCGTCCCGGCCCGGTTCGAGGTCCCGCTGGCGGACGACGACCTGCTCGCGATGATGGAGCGGGTCCGCGCCCGGGCGGTCGCCGCTCGGGACGAGCCGGCGAACCACCTGGTGGAGCCCGTCGCCAGCCTGCTCAACCGGCTGCCCACCTCGGTGGTCACCCAGGTGTTCGGCACGATGATGCGTGGCCTCGACTTCCAGGCGTCGAACGTGCCGGGCTCGCCGGTCCCGCTGTACCTGCGCGGCGTGCCCGTCGTGGCCGTCTACCCGTTCGGCCCGCTCGCCGGAGCGGCGGTCAACGTCACGCTGCTCAGCTACCAGAACGAGCTGAACATCGGCGTCAACGTCGACCCGTCGGCGGTGCCGGACACCGACGTGCTCATGGACTGCCTGCGGCTCTCCTACGACGAGCTGCTGGACCTGGCGTGAGCGGGTCCTCCCTGACGGGCGCCGGCGCCCGGGTGCGCAGCGTCGACGTGCTCGTGGTCGGTGCCGGTCCCGCCGGATCGGCCGCCGCGATCACGCTGGCACGCGCCGGGCTCGACGTCGTGGTGGCCGACAAGGCCCGCTTCCCCCGCGACAAGATCTGCGGCGACGGACTGACGACCGGCGCCCTGCGCCACCTCGAGGCGCTGGGCCTGGAGCCGACCTCGGTGGCCTCGTGGCAGCCGGCGGACGCCTGCTGGATCCGGTCGCCCTCGGGTGCGACCACCCGCTTCGCCATGCCGCGCACCGGCGGGCAGTTCGCCGCCATCGCGACGCGCAAGGACCTGGACGCCGCGCTCGTCGAGCTGGCCCGCAAGGAGGGCGCCGACCTGCTCGACGGCCACGCCCTCGTGTCCGCCGTCGAGGACGACACCGGCGTGACGGTCGAGGTCGAGGGCGTCGGCACGCTGCGCGCCGCGTGGGTCATCGGCGCGGACGGCATGTGGTCGCCGCTGCGCAAGCAGCTCGGCGTGTCCGCTCCCGGCTACCTGGGCGAGTGGCACGCGTTCCGCCAGTACGTCTCGGGGGTCGGCACGCTGGCGGCCCGCGACCTGTACATCTCGTTCGAGGCCGACCTGGTCCCCGGGTACTTCTGGTCCTTCCCGTTGCCCGACGGGCGGGCGAACATCGGCTTCGGCGTGCAGCGCGACGGCGTGCGTCGGACCAAGGACATGAAGCACCTGTGGGAGGACCTGCTCCAGCGACCCCACATCCGTGCCGTGCTCGGCCCCGACGTCGTCGCGGACGAGCCGCACCGTGCCTGGCCCATCCCGGCCCGGGTCGACGAGCTCCCCCCGGTGACCCGCCGCACGCTCTTCGTCGGCGACGCCGTCGCCGCGTGCGACGTGCTGACCGGTGAGGGCATCGGTCAGGCGCTGGTCACGGGCATCCGAGCCGCCGAGGCGGTGCGCGACCACGGCCGCCACGGCGACGCCGCTGGGGCGTACGCACGTGAGCTGTCGCTCGAGCTGGTGGCGGACCACCGCATGTCGAAGCTGCTGGTGCGTGGGCTGTCCACCCCGCGCGGCGCCCGCACCGCCGTCGCCATCGCGGCGGCGAACGACTGGACCCGCCGCAACTTCACCCGCTGGCTGTTCGAGGACTACCCGAGAGCACTCATCGCGACGCCACGCCGCTGGCGGCGCGGGGTCGTCTCACAGCCCGGCGCCTACCTCGACGCCTGAACGGGCGCGTCGGCCGCCGGAGGTTCGGTGGGGGGGGGGGGGCCCCCCGGCGCCGCCCCAGCAACTAAT
>JAFAFZ010000268.1 GCA_023423215.1 Actinomycetes bacterium | reverse complement strand
ACGTGGTGCAGCGGGGCTCGGTCCTCGTGCTCGACTACGCCGCGACGACCGCCGAGCTCGCGGCCCGTCCGCCGGCGGAGTGGCTGCGCACGTACCGGGGCCACGACCGCGGCGCCACGCCCCTCCGCGACGTCGGCGATCAGGACGTCACCTGCGAGGTCGCGATCGACCAGCTGCTGACGAGGGTGCCCGGGGCGACGGTGACGACCCAGGCCGACTGGCTGCGGGGTCTCGGCCTGGACGAGCTGGTCGACGAGGGCCGGCGCACCTGGCGGGCCGCTGCCGCCGCGCCGGACCTGGCCGCGATCCGTGCGGCGAGCCGCGTCCCCGAGGCCGAGGCGCTCACCGACCCGGCCGGACTCGGCGCCTTCCAGGTCGTGGAGTGGCGGATCTGACCCTCCGCGTGGGCGGATCCTCCCGCACGCGGCGGGTCTAGCATCGGCCCCGGCCCGCCCGCAGCGACGTGGGGCCAGTGCAGGACGACGGGCCGACCCGGCACGACGGGCCGATCCAGAGGGGGGACACCGGTGACCGACGACGCTTCCCAGGGCGCGACGATCGAGGACTACTACTCCGAGGAGCGGGTCTTCGAGCCGTCCCCCGAGTTCCGGGCGCAGGCGAACCTGTCCGATCCGGCGATCTACGAGCGGGCCGCGGCCGACCCCGTCGCGTTCTGGGCGGATCGGGCGCGCGAGACCCTCACCTGGTTCGACGACTTCCACACCACCCTCGAGTGGGACTCGCCGAACGCCCGGTGGTTCGTCGGCGGCACGCTGAACGTGTCGTACAACTGCCTCGACCGACACGTCGAGGCGGGCCTCGGCGACCGCGTCGCGATCCACTGGGAGGGCGAGCCGGGTGACACCCGCACGCTGACCTACGCCGACCTGCTCGACCAGGTCCAGCGGTTCGCGAACGTCCTGAAGGGCCTGGGCGTGGAGCGCGACGACCGCATCTGCATCTACATGCCGATGATCCCCGAGACCGTCGTCGCCATGCTCGCCTGCACCCGCATCGGTGCGGTGCACTCGCTGGTCTTCGGCGGCTTCAGCCCCGACTCGCTCATCGACCGCATCAACGACGCGGGCGCCGTCGTGGCGATCACCGCGGACGCGGGCTACCGCCGCGGGCAGCCCTCCGCGCTGAAGAACAACCTGGACGTGGCGCTGGCGGACTGCCCGACGATGCGCAGCGTCGTCGTCGTCGACCGCTGCGGCACCGACATCGCCATGGAGTCCGGCCGCGACCACTGGTGGGACGAGCTGATGGACGAGGCGGCACCGCACTGCCCACCGGCGCGCCTGGACAGCGAGCAGCTGCTCTACCTGCTCTACACGTCGGGGACCACCGCCAAGCCCAAGGGCATCATGCACACGACCGGCGGCTACCTGACGCAGGCGGCGTGGACCCACCGAGAGGTGTTCGACCTGAAGCCGGACACCGACGTCTACTGGTGCGCGGCGGACGTGGGCTGGGTGACCGGGCACAGCTACATCGTCTACGGACCGCTGGCGAACGCCGCCACGACGGTCATGTACGAGGGGACTCCCGACACGCCCCGTGCCGAGGAGCGTGGCGACGATCCCGCGTCGTGGTCCAAGGACCGCTTCTGGGACATCATCGAGCGCTACGGCGTGACGCAGCTCTACACGGCACCGACCGCGATCCGCACGTTCATGAAGTGGGGCGACGCCGAGCCCGCCCGTCACGACCTGAGCTCGCTGCGGGTGCTCGGCACGGTGGGCGAGCCGATCAACCCCGAGGCGTGGATGTGGTACCACACCCACATCGGCGGCGAGCGCTGCCCGATCGTGGACACGTGGTGGCAGACCGAGACCGGCGCCCACATGGTCACGCCGCTGCCCGGCATCACGGGCACCAAGCCGGGCTCGGCCTGCCGTGCGCTGCCGGGCATCTCGATCGAGCTGGTCGACGACGAGGGACGCCCCGTCCCGGTCGGCGGTGGGTACCTCACCATCACCGAGCCCTGGCCGTCCATGCTGCGCGGCATCTGGCGCGCCCCCGAGCGCTACGCCGAGACCTACTGGTCCCGGTTCCCCGGCCGCTACTTCGCCGGAGACGGCGCCAAGGTCGACGACGACGGCTACCTGTGGCTGCTCGGGCGGGTCGACGACGTCATGAACATCTCGGGCCACCGCATCTCGACCACCGAGGTCGAGTCCGCGCTGGTCGACCACGAGGCGGTCGCCGAAGCCGCCGTGGTGGGTGCGGCCGACCCCACGACGGGTCAGGCCATCTACGGCTACGTCATCCTGCGCGGCGGCTACGACGCGAGCGACGCGCTCATCGAGGAGATCCGTCGCCACGTCGGCACGAAGCTCGGCGCGATCGCCCGACCCAAGGCCGTGGTCGCCGTCGCGGACCTGCCGAAGACGCGCTCCGGCAAGATCATGCGACGCCTGCTGCGCGACCTGGCCGAGGGCCGCGAGCTCGGCGACACCACGACGCTCGCCGACGCGTCGGTCGTCGACGCCATCCGCGGCAGCAGCTGAGCCGCTCCGGTCCTGGCCGACACCGGGGGCCCCTCAGGCGGACCTGCCGCCTCGGGTCCCGCCCGGCGGCACGGGTATCCTGCTCGCCGTGCCGACCTGGGACCACCTGCACTCCAACTGGCTGTGGCGCACCGAACCGGTCGATCCGGGGCCGACCGTCGTCTTCGACATGGACGGCGTGCTCTCGGACGCGAGCACGCGCCAGCACTACATCGACTACCCGTACCCGGACTGGGACGCGTTCTTCCAGGCCTGCGGTGACGACGAGCTGATCGCCGAGGTCGCCCGCCTGCTCGACGTCATCGACGCGGACCACCGCATCGTGCTGCTGACCGCGCGTCCGATGCGCGTCCAGCCCCAGACCCTCGGCTGGCTCGACCGCTACGAGCTGCGCTGGGACGCGCTGATCATGCGCGAGTTCGGCGACTACATGGCCGCCCGCGTGTTCAAGCAGCGCACGGTGCGCGAGCTGCGCTCCCGCGACTTCGACCTGCGGCTCGCGTTCGAGGACGATCCCCGCAACGTGCGCATGTTCCACGGCGAGGGCGTGCCCTGCGTCTACATCCACTCGGGGTACTACCAGTGACCCTGGCCGGCGGCGCCCCGGTGGCACCCCTCGGGGTGTTCTCGCGGCCCGTCGGGCCAGCGCTGAGCACCGGTTCAGTCCTTGCGGTGAGCGGTGTGGGTGCCCCGGCAGCGGCCTCTACCGTGGGGTCCGCAGCCGACCGGCTCCTCCCCGCAGCCGCCGACCTCCTCCCGACACGCGGGCCGTCCACATGATGAACAACCTCAAGACGACGATGTTGCTCGCAGGCCTCGGAGGGCTCTGCATGGCCGTCGGCTACCTCCTGGGGGGTGCGACCGGCCTGACCATCGGCCTGCTCGCCGGGCTGGTCATGTGCGGCGGGTCGTACTGGTTCTCGGACCGCCTCGCCATCCGCTCGGCGAACGCGGTCGAGGTCAGCGCCGAGCAGATGCCGCAGTACCACGCCATCATGCGCGACCTCTGCCTGCGGGCCGGCCTGCCGATGCCGCGGCTCTACGTCTCCCGCAGCCCGCAGCCGAACGCCTTCGCCACCGGCCGCAACCCCGAGAACGCGGCCGTCTGCGTCACCGAGGGGCTGCTCCAGGTCCTGACGTGGGACGAGATCCAGGGTGTGCTCGCCCACGAGCTCTCGCACGTGCGCAACCGCGACATCCTCATCGGGTCGGTCGCCGCGGCGATCGCGATGGGCATCACCTTCGCGGCGAGCATGGCGCGCTGGGCGCTGATCTTCGGTGGTGGCGGTGGCGGCCGTGACGACCGCGACGGCAATCCGCTGGTGGCCCTGCTCATGATGATCCTCGCCCCGGTCGCCGCAGGGCTCATCCGGGCGTCCATCAGCCGCAGCCGCGAGTTCGAGGCCGATGCCTCGGCGGCGCGGCTGCTGGGCACCGGCGAGCCGCTCGCCCGGGCGCTCGAGAAGCTCGAGGCGGGTGCGCAGCGCATCCCGTCGCAGGTGAACCCGGCCGAGGCGTCGGCCTACATCGTCAACCCGCTCAGCGGGCGGTCGATCGGCAACCTGTTCTCGACGCACCCGCCGGCCGCCGAGCGCATCCTGCGCCTGCGGGCCAACGCCTGGGTCTGAGCCCCGGGTTCCGACCCGCTCCGACCACCTCCGCCCCCGACCACCCGCCGACCCAGCACTCCCAACTCCCGGCTTTGGCGTTGCTCGTGCTCGCCCAGCGACCACAACCCACGCCAAAGGCCCGTCGGGGCGGCGACCGTCAGTCGCGGAAGTTGCCGAACTGCAGCGGGATGCCGAAGTCGTGCTCCTTGCACGCGGCGATGACGGCCTGCAGGTCGTCGCGCTTCTTCGCCGTCACCCGGACCTGCTCGCCCTGGGTCTGGGACTGCGTGCCCTTGAGGCCCAGCTCCTTGATGAACTTGTTGAGCTGCTTGGCCTTGTCCGAGCTGATGCCCGCCACCAGGTTCACCACCTGGCGTGCCGAGCTCCCCGAGGCCTCCTCGACCTTCTGGTAGTCGAGCGCCTTGAGCGAGACCTGGCGCTTGACGAGCTTCTCCTCGAGGACCTGGCGCACGGCGGTCAGGCGATCGGTGCTGGCCGAGCGCAGCGTGATCGTGGTGTCGTCCAGGTCGATCGTCGAGCTCGTGTTCTTGAAGTCGAAGCGGTTGACGATCTCTCGCATCGCCTGGTCGACCGCATTCCGGATCTCCTGGTGGTCGACCTCGGAGGTGATGTCGAAGCTGGGCATGGGTGCCGTTCTCCTTCTGGCTGTCGCACGGGGTGGTGCCGCGTGACCGAAGTGTCACCGATCGGCTTTCGTCCCGGGTGGCCGGCAACGCTATCGTGACCAACTCCACTGGGTCGGTGCCCGAGCGGACAAAGGGAGCAGGCTGTAAACCTGTCGGCATTGCCTACGGAGGTTCGAATCCTCCCCGGCCCACCACCACGAACGACGCCCCCTCGGGGGCGTCGTCGGGTTTTCGGCGCTCGTGCCGTCGCCCGTCCTCGCAACCGCCCCCGCCCCGACATCGGCTTTCGTTGCTGATGGCGCCCGCATCCGGGCCTGGGCGGCAACGAAAGCGAGACCGGACCCCGACACGCCGCCCGATCGAGGCTTTCGTTGCTGATGGCGCCCGGATTCGGGCCCGAGCGACAACGAAAGTTGTGTCGGACCCATCGGCGTCGGGCTCGCTGCGCTCGCGCCGTCGCTAGAGCAGCCGCTCCATCAGCGTCACGTCGAGCCAGCGGCCGAACTTGCGACCGACCTCACGCTCGTGGCCGATCACCTCGAACCCGCAGGCGGCGTGCAGGCCGATCGACGCCTCGTGGTCCGCCACGATCCTGGCCATCATCGCGTGGAAGCCGTGCGCCCGGGCCGTGGCGACGAGCTCCTCGAGGAGCGTCCGTCCCACGCCGCGGCCGTGGTGGGCGTCCGCGACGTAGACGGAGTCCTCGACGGTGGTCGCGTAGGCGGCTCGCTCGCGGTACGGCGACAGCGCGGCATACCCGGCCACCTCGCCCTCGTCGGTCTCGGCAACGAGGACGATGCGCGCGCCGGAGCGGTCGCTGAGCCATGCCTGCTGGTCCTCGAGCGTCCGCGGCACCAGGTCGAACGTCGCGGTCGACGTCTCCACCACCGGGTTGTAGATCGCCATGATGGCGTCGGCGTCGCTCAGCTCGGCCGGTCGGATCCGCACGGCGTCAACCTACCGGCGACGCCCGCAGGGTCGATGACCGATTCCGGTCCGCAGCAGTGCGGCGACGGCGCCGGGACGCCGTCGCGATTGCGACTCAGTGGGCGGTGGCGGGACGGGCGGTCGGCGTCGGCTCGATGATGCCGATCGCGCCGGTCATCGCCTCGACCCGTGCCCAGGACGCCACGGCGTCCGACTCGGTCAGGAGCACGATCTGCTGGTGCTCGGAGCTGCGCACCATCACCTCGAGCAGGGACGGCAGCATGCCCGAGTCCAGGTTGGAGAACGGCTCGTCGAGCAGCGCAGGGAAGCTCTCCGAGGTCCCCCCGACGGTGCGGAGCTCGGCCAGGCGGGTGATCACCGCGTGGGCGATCGTGGCGGTGTCCTCGTTGTGGTGCTCCAGATCGCTCGTGCCGGGCAGCGCATGGCTGCGCAGCTTGGCGGCGTTGGAGATCTCGGAGTGCGTGCGCGCCGCCCACTCGACGTCGATGTCGCCGGCGAGCACCGACCAGCGCTGCGCAGCCTCACGGTGCTCCTCGGCCGCGGTGATCAGTCGCCGCCGACCCATGTCCGACGACAGCAGGCTGTTGACCCGCTGCAGGTGGAAGCCCAGGTAGGACTGCGCGCCGGCGTCCGCCAGCGCGTCGTCCTCGGCGGCCTTCGCGGACTCCATGCGCCGCCAGTAGAAGATCGACACGGCGACCGCGGCCAGGGCGATGATGCCGAGTGGAACGACGACCATCGTCCCGAGCAGCTTGACCAGGGGCAGGGACGCCAGGGCGGCGATGCCGGCCACCATGAACGTCGCCTTGCGGACCTGCTCGCTCTGGGACTGGGTGCGTTCGAACTCCTCGTGACGCCGCTCGATCCGCTCGATCACCGCGGCGTCCTCGACGCTCGAGCCGACGGCGTCGGCCTCCTCCTCCAGGCGGCGTTGCGCGCCCCGGAGCGCCTCGGCGGCCACCCACAGCTGGTCCTGGTCGACCCGGGCCAGCTGCTGGATCAGCTCGTCGCGCTCGGTCGCCTCGGCGAGGTCCTGTGCGGTGAAGCGCATGATGCGTCGCGCCGAGCGGGCGTCGAGGCCCGCCCGGGACAGCAGGTCGATCTGGCCGTACTCGTCGGTGAACTGCGCGGTCACGTCGACACGCTCGTCGACGTCGATCACGCGGTGGCCGGCGCCGTTGGGGCGGAAGACCGCGAACCGGTGGCCGTTGTCGGCCATGAGCTCCAGGTGGATGCCGGATCGGGAGTTGCCGAGGGCGCCGATGAACTCGTTGACCAACCCGTCCCGTTCCATCTGTCCGAGGCCCGAGATCACGGTGAGGCGCGGGTGGAGGTCGAAGGAGATGCTGTTGTCGCCGGATTCGATGACGAGTCGTTCGAAATGCACGTCCCGTTCTTCGGCGCGCACCGGGGGTTCCTTGAGCGCCGGTCGCAGGTGCCGATCAGGCGGGCGTGGCCGGTTGTGAGCGCCGAGGGCGCTCCGCTAGTCTCATCCGTCGGCCCACCGGCGCGTCCGGTGACGTCCGGCCCCCTTAGCTCAGTCGGCAGAGCGCTTCCATGGTAAGGAAGAGGTCGTCAGTTCAATTCTGACAGGGGGCTCGCAGTTGCCACACGGCGGCGTAGCTCAGTTGGTCAGAGCACTCGGCTCATAATCGAGGGGTCCCCGGTTCAAGTCCGGGCGCCGCTACCACGTTCCATCCCGATCCAGGTCGGGCCGGAGCACCCACCCCACCAGACATCAGAACGACCTGACACAGGAGCAGTACCCATGGCCTCCGACAAGCGCGTGGCAGTCACGCTCGAGTGCACCGAGTGCAAGCGGCGCAACTACATCACCAAGAAGTCCAAGGTGAACACCCGCGAGCGCATCGAGCTGAGCAAGTACTGCCGGTTCGAGCGCAAGCACACCCTCCACAAGGAGACCCGCTGACGCAGCGGTGAGCACCTCGCCCGGCGCCGACGCGCGCTCGGGCGATCGATCGCATGGACGGGACGCCCGAGCGGGCGTCCCGTTCGCGTTACGCTCGCGTGTCATGTCGGACCCCTCCCCCCGGTCGTCACGCGGTGGTCGTTCCCGCGGCGACGCCGACCCGGACGTAACCCTCGACGTCGACGGGCGGTCGGACGAAGGGGTCCACGACGACCTCGCCGACCTGGTCGATGCCGCCCGCGAGGGCGACGATGCGGCCTTCGAGCGACTCGTCGAGGCGACCTACCGCGACACCTTCACGCTCGCGGTCCGACTGACCGGCAACGAGGAGGACGCACGCGACGTGACCCAGGAGGCGTATCTCCGTGCCTACCGAGGCCTGTCGCGCTTCCGTGGCGACGCGCGCTTCTCCACGTGGATGTACCGCGTCACCGCCAACTGCGCCGCGACCTACCTGGGGCGGCGCAACCGGCACCGCCACGAGCAGCTGCCCGAGGCGGGCGAGCTGGTCGATCTGCGCACCGACGTCGATCCGGAGCTCCGCGCGGATGCGGCCGACACCCGCGACCGACTGCTCGAGGCGCTCGACTCGCTGGCGCCCAAGCTGCGCGCCGTGATCGTGCTGCGCGACGTCTACGAGCTGTCGCACGACGCGATCGCCGAGGAGCTGGGCATCTCGACGACCGCGGCCAAGGTGCGGCTGCACCGCGCCCGGCACAAGCTGCGCTCCGAGATCCACCCCGAGCTCGACCAGGTGGCGTCCCGTGCGGTGTGACCAGGCCGCCCCGACCCTGGTCGAGATGGCCGACGGCGTCGACGTCGGTACCGGCGCAGCGGCCCGTCACGTCGAACGCTGCCTGCGCTGCCAGGCCGAGCTGGCCCAGCACCGGCGGATCCGTCGGTCCCTGGCGCAGCTGCGCTCGCAGTTCGTCGAGCCCGACCCCAGCCTCCTGGTGGACATCCTCGAGTCGCTCGCCGACACGGGTCGGGATCGCGCCGAGCGGTCGTCGCAGCACCGCCAGCGTGTCGCGTACCTCGCCGCAGCGGCCACCGCCGCCGGCGCCGCAGGAGTGCTCTTGGCGTCGCGGAGCCGCCGCACCCGCCTCAGCCCGACGGGCTGACCCGGACTCCTCGGCCTCCGGGGTGCTGGATAGCCCTGGGTGCGCCGGGCGGTCTAACCTGCTCCCCGGACGTCGTGTCCCGTCGCTCCGGCGCGTGTCGGGGTGGGCCTCGGGGTTCCACAGGGCAGAGGCTCAATTCGCTAGAGCACCGGTCTCCAAAACCGGCGGTTGCGGGTTCGAGTCCCGCCTGCCCTGCTCGTTCCGAGCCCTGGCTCCCGACCGTCGGGACCAGGGGCCGGATCACCACACCAACGTCGAGAGGCTCACAACGTGTCGATGAACCGAGAGCAGAAGCGGGCAGCGCAGAAGGCCGGGCAAGTGGCCGCCGACGGCTCGCAGACGGCGGTTCGTGATCGACGCGCTCCGGCGAAGAGCCTCAAGACCGAGCGCACCAAGCCGGGCGAGTTCGTCCGTGAGGTCCGCGCCGAGCTCAAGAAGGTCTCCTGGCCGACCCGGCCCGAGGTCATCCGCTACTCGGTGATCGTGTTCGTGGCGCTCGTGGTCTTCACGGCGTTCGTGTTCGGTGTGGACTACCTGTTCGAGTGGTTCTTCCGCGGTGTCACGAACCCGCGGCCCGAGTCCTCGCTCGGCGCCCTCGCCGCCTTCGGCGTGCCCGCGTGACCGAACGATCCACCACCATCCCCCGCCGCCAGCC
>JAFAFZ010000242.1 GCA_023423215.1 Actinomycetes bacterium | reverse complement strand
CCGATGATGCACAGCCTGGCCGAGGTCGGGTTCACGCAGTCGTACACGTACTTCACGTGGCGGCGCACCAAGTGGGAGCTCACGTCCTACGGCGAGGAGCTGGCCCACGCGCCCACCGCGGCGTGGTTCCGTCCCAACCTCTGGCCGAACACGCCCGACATCCTGGCGGGCCAGCTGCGCGACGGCTCACGTGCCGCGTTCGCGTCGCGGGCGCTGCTCGCCGCGACGATGGCGCCGAGCTGGGGTGTGTACTCGGGCTACGAGCTCTGCGAGAACGACCCGGTGCCCGACAAGGAGGAGTACCGGAACTCCGAGAAGTACGAGCTGAAGCAGCGAGACCACGACGCACCCGGTTCGCTCTGGCCGCTGCTGTCCCGGCTCAACCACGTGCGGCGTGCACACCCGGCGCTGCAGCGCATGTCGTCGCTGCGCTTCCACCACGTCGACCACGACGACGTGATCGCCTACAGCCACGTCCGTGCGCTGCCGGGTGGTGCGCTCGACCGGGTGCTCGTCGTGGCCAACCTCGAGCCGGACGAGGTGCGCGAGGCGACGGTCTTCGTCGACCACGCGGCGCTCGGCCTGTCGGCCGACGTGCCCTTCACCGTCGTCGACGAGCTGACCGACGAACGGTGGACCTGGTCGGGCCACGGCAGCTACGTGCGCTTCGACCCGAACGACCGCGTCGGCCACGTGTTCCGGATCGAGCACCTGTGAACCGTCGAGAGCAGGCGTGAACGGACGGATCCTGGCGCTGCGCGTCGCAGGGGTCGCGTGCCTGATCGTGAACCTCGCGATCGGCATGTGGTTCGCGTCGACCGAGGCGACGATGGCGACCAGGGTGCTGGTGATGGCGCTGCTCGCCGCGCTCATCGTGCTCGGGTTCTTCCTCCTCGCGCGGGCCGCGCGGCTGCGTGCACGCCAGCTCGGCCGGCTCCCCGCGCGAGGCGCCCGGACCGACTGATCGGCGCCGACCCGCAGGACCGCGGGGCGTCGTGACCCGCTCGACCCACTTGTACGCTGCGACCTCGTGACGCAGCCCCCCACCACCGGCTCCATCCTCAGCGCGGACCCGCAGTGGTACCGCTCCTCGATCTTCTACGAGGTGCACGTCCGAGGCTTCTACGACGCGACCAACGACGGCAACGGCGACCTGCGCGGCCTGACCTCGAAGCTCGACTACCTGGAGTGGCTCGGCATCGACTGCCTCTGGCTGCTGCCCTTCTACCAGTCACCCCTGCGCGACGGCGGCTACGACATCTCGGACTTCCTGACGGTGCACCCGGACTTCGGCACGGTCGAGGACGCGGCGAACCTGATCGAGGAGGCGCACCGGCGCGGCATCCGGGTCATCGCCGACATGGTGATGAACCACACCTCGGACCTGCACCCGTGGTTCGTCGAGTCCCGCCAGGACGCCACCAACCCGAAGGCCGACTGGTACGTCTGGGGCGACGACGACCAGCGCTGGAGCGAGGCGCGGGTCATCTTCGTCGACACCGAGCCGTCCAACTGGACCTTCGACCAGCAGCGCCAGCAGTACTACTGGCACCGCTTCTTCCACCACCAGCCCGACCTGAACTACCGCAACCCCGAGGTCCAGGAGGCGATGCTCGACGTCATCACCCACTGGCTCGGGCTCGGCCTGGACGGGTTCCGCCTGGACGCGGTCCCGTACCTGTTCGAGTCGGACGGGACCAACGGCGAGAACCTGCCCGAGACCCACGAGTACCTGCGGCGCGTGCGCGCCGAGGTGGACGCCCGCTACCCCGGCAAGGTGCTGCTCGCCGAGGCGAACCAGTGGCCCGAGGACGTCGTCGAGTACTTCGGCGACTCCGACGAGTGCCACATGTGCTTCCACTTCCCGCTGATGCCGCGCATGTTCATGTCGTTGCGACGCGAGGAGCGCACGCCGATCACGGAGATCCTGGATCGCACCCCGGAGATCCCCGACGGCTGCCAGTGGGGGATCTTCCTGCGGAACCACGACGAGCTCACCCTCGAGATGGTCACCGACGAGGAGCGGGACTACATGTACGCGGAGTACGCGAAGGACCCGCGCATGCGCCGCAACGTCGGCATCAGCCGCCGCCTCTTCCCGCTCGTCGAGAACGACCGACGTCAGGCCGAGCTGCTGCACGCGCTGCTGCTGAGCCTGCCTGGCACGCCGATCCTCTACTACGGCGACGAGATCGGCATGGGCGACAACATCTACCTGGGCGACCGCGACGGGGTGCGCACGCCCATGCAGTGGAACCCGGACCGCAACGGCGGCTTCTCCGGCGCCGACTTCGCGCAGCTGTACCTGCCGCCGTCGATGGACCCCGTCTACGGGTTCCAGCCGGTCAACGTCGAGGCGGAGCGGCGTGACGCCGCGTCGTTCCTGAACTGGCTGCGCCGCATGCTGCACGTGCGTCGCCAGCACCCGCTGTTCGGCCTGGGCGGCTTCGAGCTGCTGGACGTGTCGACGCCCTCGGTGTTCGCCTACCTGCGCACGCCGCCGGCGGACCTGGAGAACGCCAACCCGGTGCTCTGCGTCAACAACTTCAGCTCGGCCGCGCAGCCGGCCGAGCTGTTCCTGTCGCACCTGGCCGGACGCGTCCCGGTCGAGCTGCTCGGCCGCGTCGCGTTCCCGCCGATCGGCGAGCTGCCGTACTTCGTGACGCTGCCGCCCTACGAGTACCTCTGGTTCGAGCTGACCGAGCCTGCCGGCTGACCGAGCCTGCCGACTGACCGCGCCGCGCCGGTGCCTCAGGCGACTCTCGCCAGGTCGATCGCGAGGAGCTGGTCCGCCAACCGCTCGGCGGCCAGGCGAGCACCCTCGGGCTCGTCGAAGTGCGCGCCGTCGCGTGGACGCAGCGTGACGCCGTCGACCTGGGTCGGGCACGGCGTGGTGGGGCAGACGGCCTCGGCGAACGGCACGACGGTCACGCGCCGGGGGCTCGTCGCGGCGACGTCGACGAGCAACGCCGACAGCAGGCGGTTGCGCCGGACCACCTCGGGGTTCGCGGCGCGCACCTCGCCGTCGACGTTGTCCGGCAGCGTCGCCAGCGCGACGGCGGCGCCGCCGGCACCGAGCCGGTCGAAGGTCTGGTCGTACAGGTCCCGCAGTGCAGCCTGGCCCTCGGCCGAGTCGAACGAGTACCAGGTGCCGTCGACGATGCGGTCGCCCGACTCCCAGCTCGAGAGCACCACGACCAGGTCCGGTCGCCCCGTCGCGCCGCCGTCGCGCTGCAGCTGCGGGATGGCGCCGTCACAGGCCGCGGCGATCTCCAGCGGCGCGCCCTGCGCGTCGGCGGGGTCACCGGTGACCACGCCGCAGCCCGGGGCGGCGACGCTGGCGAACGCGACCCCACGCTCGGTCAGCACGTCGCCGAGCGCGTCCTCCAGGCTGGCCGCGACGCTGTCGCCGACGAGCAGCACGCGCTGCGGGGGGACCGGTGGCGGTGGCGGTTCGGTCGACGACGGCGTGGTCGTCGCTGCTCCCGCGTCCGATGCTGCGGTCGTCGGTGCCGGCGTGGAGGTCGTCGGCGTGGTGGTCGGGGCCTCGCGCACGACGACGTCCCCGGGCTCGCGCGGCTCGAGGAAGTCGGGCGGTGGCGGCAGGTCCCGCGTCACCAGCTGCGAGCCGACCAGCAGCACCAGCGCGGCGGCGGGCACGGCGAAACGCAGCGTCCGGGTGCGCAACAGCCCGCCGGTGCGGACCGGCACCTCGAGCAGGCGGAACATCGCGACCGCCAGCGGCACGGTGACCGCGACGCGCAGCACGAGCAGCGGCCACGGGCCCCACCCGACGCGAGCCGGGGTGAGCAGCAGGAAGATCGGCCAGTGCAGCAGGTAGACGCCGTAGCTGATCCTGCCGAGCTCGGGCAGCGGTCGAGCGCGCAGCACCGCCGAGACGGGGCCGAGCTGCAGGGCGGCGACGATCAGGGCGCAGGTGCTGGCGGCCGTGAGCAGCAGCCCCCACGGGTACAGCCACTCCGACGAGAGCCGTGCGACCTGCACCAGCCGCACCAGCACGATGGCGCCGGCGAGACCGGCGGCGATCGCCCACCGCCGGGCAGCGGCGCCGGGGAACCGGAGGCGCCGCAGCAGGACGCACGCCAGCAGGGCACCGGCCAGCAGCTCGGCCGCCCGGGTGTCGGTGCCGAGGTACGCACGATCCACCGACCCTCGGGCCAGCAGGCCGTTGGCGACCGCGGAGCCGACCGCCGCGACGGCCAGGACGGCCACCAACGTGCGCAACCGGCGGCCGGGGTCGGCGGCCCGCCGGGAGCGGGCGACCAGCACGCCGACGACCACCAGCGGCAGCACGACGTAGAACTGCTGCTCGATCGCCAGGCTCCAGAAGTGCTCCAGCGGGGACGGCGGCGTGACGTCGTCCCCGTACGCGGTGCCGACCGCGATGAAGTGCCAGTTGACCAGCTCGGCCAGCGACCAGGGCACGTCGCCGCGCAGGGAGCGCAGCTGCTCGGTGTCCCACCAGCCGATCGCACCGACCATGAGCACCAGCGCCATGGTGAGCCACGACGCGGGCAACAGGCGTCGGAAGCGACGTGACCAGAACGCCCGCAGGTCCACCGCGCCGGTGCCGGTCCACTGTCGCAGCAGCAGCGAGGTGATGAGGAACCCCGACAGGGTGAAGAACACCGACACGCCGAGGAAACCGCCCTCGGTGCCCGGGATGTCGCCGTGGAAGAGGAGCACCGCGGTGACGGCGAGCGCACGGATGCCGTCGAGCGCCGGTACGTGCCCCAGCGGCTCGGCCGGCAGCCCGAGCCCCTGCGTCGGCCGTGACGGCGGCGTCTGCAGCACGGACCGGACGGTAGTGCGCGCACCGCGACGGGCGACCGCGTGTGACGAACCGTCAGAGGGGGTGGTTCGAGGAACGAGGGTCGACGGGGTAGAAACATCTCCATCGACGCCGAAACCTTTTCTCGAGAACTGGTCGCGCTGCTGCCCGCCTTCCTGGCGGGTCAGCGGTGGTATTCGGCGGTCGACGACCCCCAGGTGCAGCTGCGACGCGTGGACACGCTCGCGGACGGCTGGCCGACGTTGCTGTGGCTGCTGGTCGAGGTGCGGGGCGACCGCGGGCGGGGCGAGGCGAGCTGGTACCAGGTGCCGCTGGGCGCGACCCCGGAGCGGCCGGACCACCTGCCCGAGTCCGCGCTGGTGGGCGAGCTGGGGACGCCCCGCGGCGAGGCGCACCTGTTCGACGCGCTCGCGGACGAGAAGGTCGCGCTGACCTTCGCCCACCTCGTCGCGCCCGACCTGCACCCGCACACGGCCCGCCTGCAGGCGGGGGAGCAGTCGAACACCTCGGTGGTGCTCGACGAGCGCTACATCATGAAGGTGTTCCGCCGGGTGCAGCCCGGGCCGAACCCGGACATCGAGGTGACCGAGGCGCTCGGCAAGGTCGGCTACGGCGGCGTGCCGGTGCCCGTCGCGGTGTGGCGTCGCAACCAGACCGACCTGGCCGTGGTGCGCCGCTACGAGCGCAGCCGGGGCGAGGGCTTCGAGCTCGCCATGGCCTCGCTGCGCGAGCTGTTCAACCGTCGCCGCCCGCCCCGCGACTGCAAGCTCGACTTCGCCAAGGACGCGCGCCTGCTCGGCGAGAACATCGCCCACCTCCACGTCGCGCTCGCCGAGGCCTTCGGCGCGGAACCGGCGGACGGCAGCGCGTGGGCCGAGGACATGACCGCCCAGCTGCACCGGGTCGCCGCGGGGCAGCTCGACACCCAGCGCATCGAGGGCATCTACGACCGCCTGCGCTCGGCCGAGGACCTGGGTGCCGCGATCCGCATCCACGGCGACCTGCACCTGGGCCAGGTGCTGCGGCTGCAGCGCAACTGGATGGTGCTGGACTTCGAGGGGGAGCCGGCACGTCCGGTCGCGGAGCGTCGTCACCCGTCGTCGCCGCTGCGCGACGTGGCGGGCATGACCCGCTCGTTCCAGTACGCCGCCGCGATGGCGCTGCGCCTGCACGGCGAACCGGACCACGAGCTGCGGGTCCTGGCCGACGCCTGGACCGTCCGCAACGTCAACACCTTCCTGGCGGGCTACGCGGACGTCGACGCCGCCCACCGGCTGCTTCCGCAGTCCCGACCCAGCCGCGACGCGCTGCTCAGCGTGTTCGAGCTGGACAAGGCCGTCTACGAGGTCGCCTACGAGCTCGCCCACCGACCCGAGCTGGTCGACCTGCCGGTCCAGGCCGTCGAACGCCTGCTCGACGGAGAGGACGAGCTGCCCGCTGCGGGCCCCGAGGACCACTCGTGAGCTCCCCGGCGCGCCCCACCTCGCCCCTCGTGCCGCCGCAGCGCCTGCTTGCCGCGGAGCCTCCGCCCCGGGTGCTGCCGCCGCAGCTC
>JAFAFZ010000229.1 GCA_023423215.1 Actinomycetes bacterium | reverse complement strand
ACCGTGGCCGACCTCGAAGCGGCGAGCGGCGAGGTCGCGGGTGGCCCGGACGGCGGCTCGGGCGCTCGGGTGCGCTCGGCGGTGCTCGACGTGCGCGACACCGAGGCGGTGCAGGACTGGGTCGCCGAGCTGGCCCGGGAGTGGGACGGCCTCGAGCTGCTGGTGAACAACGCCGGCGGCGGCTTCGTCGCCGACGTCGTGGACGTCAGCGCGAAGGGCCAGGCGGCGCTCATCGCCGAGAACTTCACGCAGGTCGCGGACGTCACCCGCACCTGCGTGCCGCTGCTGCGAGCGGGAGCCGCGGGGCCGAACGGACGAGGCGGCGCGTCGATCGTCAACATCACCTCGGTCGAGGCGCACCGGGCCGGTCCTGGCTTCGGCATCTACTCCGCGATGAAGGCCGGCGTCGCGAACCTGACGCGCACCCTGGCGCTCGAGCTGGCGACGGACCGGATCCGCGTCAACGCCATCGCACCCGACATGATCCCGACGCCGGGCGACGCCGGGCTGACCGAGGACTCGGGCGCGCTGTCGGACACGTCCTGGGCGCCGACGCCCTGGCCCGAGGAGGGCCACCCCGGCGACATCGCCTCGGCGGTGATCTGGCTCGCGGGGCCGATGAGCCGGTTCGTGACCGGCACGACCGTACACGTCGACGGCGGCACGTTGGCGTCGTCGGGCTGGAAGCGGCCCGTCGACGGCGGCGCCGGGGTGCTCTGACCGTGGTCGCCGCCGTGCTCCGACGGTGGCTGGTCGAGGGCCGGACGGTGCCTGGGAACCCCGGCCCTGGGTGTCGCGGGCACGGGTCGCCTACGATCTGACGACCCGTCAGATCGCGCCGGGGCACACCACCGCACGGGGCCGACCGCAGGGCGCGGCGCCGTCGAGTTCGAGACAGGAGTCGTCATGGGGGATCGGATCGGGCCACTCAGCGGGCTGCGCGTCGTCGAGGTCTCGTTGCTCGGTCCGGCGGCCGTCGGCCTGCACCTGGCCGACCTGGGCGCCGAGGTGATCAAGGTCGAGTCACCCTCGGGTGACTACGTGCGCCAGATGACCTGGCCGATCATCAACGACTCGTCGCTGCTGCACTGGCACATCAACCGGGGCAAGAAGTCGCTCACGCTCAACCTGAAGACCGACGAGGGCAAGGAGATCTTCCGCGACCTCGTCAAGGACGCGGACGCGGTGATCGAGGCCATGCGCCCCGGCGCGCTGGCCAAGCTCGGCCTCGGGTTCGACGACCTGTTGGAGATCAACCCGAAGATCGTCTTCTGCACGATCTCGGGCTACGGCATGACCGGCCCCTACGCGGACCTGCCCAGCCACGGCATCGCGTACGACACGTGGGCCGGCCTGGTGAAGCCGGAGTACGACGAGAACGGCTTCCCCGGCATCCCCGAGCACCCGTCGGTGGGCATCCACGCCGGCCCGCTCTTCGGTGCGCTCGGCATCCTGGCCGGGGTCATCCGGGCGCGTGAGACCGGTCAGGGCAGCTTCCTCGAGATCGCCCAGTCCGACGCCGCCGCGGCGATGGACTGGTACCGCTCCGAGACCTGGAAGGCCTACGAGCGGCCCGAGGACGAGGTCACCGGCAACAAGGCGGACGGCTACGAGCGCCGCGCCCCCGGCACCGCCGGCATGAAGGAGGGCGTGCGCTACCAGATCTACGAGTCGTCCGACTCGCACGTGCTGTTCATGGCCTCCGAGCAGGAGTTCTGGAAGAACTTCTGCGAGGGCGTCGGCCGCATGGACCTGTTCGAGCGCTGGCCCGGTTCGAAGTTCGCGGACCACGCCAAGGGCAACCTCGAGCTGCGCAAGGAGCTCGCCGAGATCTTCAAGACGAGGACGACGGCCGAGTGGGTCATCTGGTCGGGCGAGGTCAACACGACCATCGCGCCGGTCAACACGCCCGAGACGTTGGCCGACGACCCGCAGTTCAAGGACCGCCTCGGCTTCCTTCCCTACGAGGGCGTCGGTGCCGAGATGCAGCCCTACCCGGTGAAGTTCGTGGGCGAGCCGGCCGGCGTGCCGGACCCGGCGCCGACCGTCGGCGAGCACAACGACGAGGTGCTCGCCGAGGTGCTCGGCTACGACACCGAGCGCATCGCGGCGCTGAAGGCCGCCGGCGCGCTGGGCGCACCGAAGGACTGACGCAGCAGTGGAGCGGCCGCCGGCCGCGCGATCGCACAGGGGGACAGGTCGATGAGCGAGCTCGACGAGGGCCGGGCGGACGCGGCCGGCGCGGACGAGGGTGCACGGGCGGACCTGCGCTTCCCGACGATCCCGGGGCTGCTGCGTGCGGCGGCCGAGCGGGCGCCCGACGACGAGGTCGTCGTCGACCGCTCGGTCGAGCCGGCCGTGCGGCTCACCTACGCAGAGCTGCGTGCGCGGGTCGACGACCTGGCGGCCGTGCTCATCGCCCGGGGCATCGAGCGCGGCGACCGCGTCGCGATCTGGGCGCCCAACTGCTGGGAGTGGATCGTCGCGCTGCTGGGCCTGCAGTCCGCCGGTGCGGTGCTCGTCCCGCTGAACACGCGGTACAAGGGCATCGAGGCGGCCGACATCCTGCGCCGCAGCAACGCGCGGTTGCTGTTCACCGTCGAGGGCTTCCTCGGCAACGACTACGTCTCGATGCTGCGGGACCCCGCGGTCGGCGACCTGCCGGAGCTCGAGGGCATCGTGCTGCTGCGCGACGCCGGCAGCCGCCCCGAGGGCGTGCCGACGCTCGAGGAGCTCGTCGCCGACGGACCGGCGGTGTCGGCCGAGCTGGTCGACGCCCGCGTCGACGAGCTCACCGGGGACGACCTGTCCGACCTGCTGTTCACCTCGGGCACGACGGGCCAGCCGAAGGGCGTCATGCTCTCGCACGCCCAGACCCTGCGGGCGTTCGGCGACTGGGCGGACACCGTCGGGCTGCGTGCGGATGACCGCTACCTGGTCATCAACCCGTTCTTCCACGCCTTCGGGTACAAGGCCGGCATCGTGTCCTCGCTGATCGCGGGAGCGACCCTCGTGCCCGTCGCGGTGTTCGACCTGGACCGGGTCGTGGACCTGATCGAGTCCGAGCGCATCAGCGTCATCCCCGGCCCACCGACGATCTACCAGGGCCTGCTGAACCACCCCGGCTTCGACCTCGCACGTGCCGACACCCTGCGGTTGGCCGTGACCGGCGCCGCGCCGGTGCCCGTCGAGCTCGTCGAGCGCATGCGCGCCGAGCTCGGCTTCGAGACGGTCGTGACCGCCTACGGCATGACCGAGGCGTGCGGCATCGCCACGACGTGCCGCCCCGAGGACCCGGCCGAGACGATCTCGGCGACCTCGGGTCGCGCCTATCCCGGCGTGCAGGTGAAGGTCGTCGGCGAGGACGGCGCCGAGCTGCCCCGCGGTGGGGCGGGCGAGATCCTCGTGCGGGGCTACAACGTCATGCGCGGCTACTTCGAGGACCCCGAGAAGACCGCCGAGGCGATCGACCCCGACGGGTGGCTGCACACCGGCGACGTCGGCGTCATGGACGACGACGGCTACGTGCGCATCACCGATCGCATCAAGGACATGTTCATCGTCGGCGGCTTCAACGCCTACCCGGCCGAGATCGAGCGGCTGCTGCTGGTGCACCCCCACATCGCGCAGGCCGCGGTCGTCGGCGTGCCCGACGAGCGCATGGGCGAGGTCGGCTACGCGTACGTGCTGCCGGTCACGGGCACCGAGCCCGACCCGGACGAGGTCATCGCCTGGTCTCGCGAGCACATGGCCAACTTCAAGGCGCCCCGCTACGTCGAGGTGGTCGCCGAGATGCCGCTCAACGCGAGCGGGAAGATCCTGAAGTACGAGCTGCGCGACCGCGCGGTGTCCACGCTCCGGGACGGGGCGTCCTGATGGAGGACCGACAGCGATGAAGTTCTGCCACGGCCTGATCGGTGCGCCGCCGCTGCACTGGAACCGGCTCGCCGTCGCGTGCGAGGCCGCCGGGTTCGACTCGGTCGCCGTCTCGGACCACATGCTCTACCCGAAGGAGCTGAACTCGAAGTACCCGTACACGCCGGACGGGACGCCGCTGTTCGACCCGGACGAGGACTGGCCCGACGCGTGGGTCGCGATCGGCGCCATGGCCGCGGTGACCACGCGGCTGCGGTTCGTCACGAACGTGTACGTGCTGCCGGCGCGCAACCCCTTCGTCGCCGCGAAGGCGATCGGCACCGCTGCCTACCTGTCCGGGAACCGCGTCGCGGTCGGCATCGGCGCCGGCTGGATGCGCGAGGAGTTCGAGCTGCTCGAGCAGCCCTTCCCGAAGCGCGGCAAGCGCATGGAGGAGATGGTCGAGGTCATGCGCGGCCTGTGGGCCGGGGGCATGTACGAGCACCACGGCGAGTTCTACGACTTCGACGCGGTCGAGATGCGGCCCGCCCCGTCCGAGCAGGTGCCGGTGTACATCGGCGGGCACTCGGATCTGGCCTTCGATCGCGCGGCGCGCATCGGCGACGGCTGGCTCGGCATGTACTACGACCTGGACCAGCTGCTGGCGCACTGCGCGACCCTGCAGCGCGCGCGTGAGGACGCCGGCACGGCGGACCGGCCCTTCGAGGTGATCGCCTCGCCGATGGTCGCGCCCAGGGGCGAGGCGCTCGACCAGATCGAGGCTGCGGGCGTCACGACGATCCTGACCTCGGCGTGGTTCACGACGGGCATCACCGCCCCCGAGATCTCGCAGGCCGAGGAGATGATCGCCGCCTACGGCGAGCGCTTCATCAGGTAGCCGTCGTCCGGTCGGTCGCCGCGTTCCCCGCGCCCGGACCGTGGGTAAGGATGACGGGCGATGAGCGCGACCCCACGCGACGTGGGCCCGATCGAGGGCCACGAGGTGCCCGACACGGCGGTGCCCGTGGACGTCCCACCCCCGGTGGCGGCGCTGCCTACCGATCCGTCCGGCTCGGACGCCGGGTCGATGCTGCCGATCGTGCGCCAGCCGACCGAGTCGGCGTGGTCGCGGGCGCTGTACGACATCCGCCACAGCCGCGGCAAGGACGTGCCGAACTCGCGCCCGCTGCCCGAGTGGGTGCAGCGCTTCGCCTGGGTGCTCGACTCCGCGGTGCGCGTCCCCGGGACGGCGGATCGCCGTGTCGGCGTCGACGGCTTCATCGCCCTCGTGCCGGTCGCGGGCGACGCGATCGGCATCGGCCTGTCGCTCGCGGTCGTGCTGGCGGGCGTGGCGGCCGGCGTCAGCTTCCCGACGGTCCTGCGGATGCTGCTGAACGTCGGCCTCGAGGCCCTCGTGGGGCTGGTGCCCTTCGGCGGAGCCCTCTTCGACATGGCGTTCAAGGCGAACATGCGCAACGTCGTGCTGATGGAGCGGGACCTGGCGGATCGACGCGCGACCCGTCGGTCCAGCCTCGGGGTGCTGGCGCTGACGGTCGTGGTGGTGCTGGCCGGCGTCGCGATGATCGTCCTGATGTGGGTGCTGACCATCGCGGTCGCGGTGTGGCTCGTGTCTCGGATCTTCTGAGCCCGGACGGGTAGCGTTCCCGGCGATGACGACCGCGGACCCGGTGGGACCAGAGGCCACGCAGCCCCACGACGCTGCCGAGGACGACGCCGACGACCTGCGCGCGGTGGACGGGCGGGTGCCCGGACGGCGGGGCATGGCCACGCGCCAGCGCCTGCTCGAGCACACCAGCGCCCTGCTCGAGACGACGTCGTACCGCGACCTGAAGGTCGTCGACATCGCACGTGAGGCGGGCACGTCGCCGGCCACCTTCTACCAGTACTTCCCCGACGCCGAGTCGGCGCTGCTGGCGCTCGCGGACGGACTGGTGGGCGAGGGCGGCGAGCGGCTGATCCGCCCGCTCCGGGAAGCGGTCTGGCACGGCGAGCGCGCGCTCGAGGCGTGCGACGCGATCGCCGCGGCATTCCTCGAGTTCTGGGCCGACCACTCGGCGCTGATGGCCGTGATCGACCTGGCGGCGCTCGAGGGCGACCAGCGGTTCCGGGGCTGCCGCACGCAGCTGCTCAACAAGTTCACGGTCGCGGCGACCGACGTGATCGCGAAGCAGCGGGCGGCGGGATTTGCTCCGGCGGACCTGGATCCCGAGGCGACCGCGGTGGTGCTGGTGTCGATGCTGTCCCACGTCGCGGCGCACCAGTCCGGCATCACCCAGGCCGGCGTGCAGCTCGACGACCTGCGCCGCTCCATGTCGCGGCTGATCTACACCGGCGTCATCGGGCGCACCCCGCTCGACTGACCCGGCCCGCCCGACAGCCCGGCCCACGGTCTGCCCGACCGACCCGTCGAATGCGCTCGCGCCGGCTTGCGCCGAAAGCGCAGGCAGGGCGGGCCGGGGACGTGTGCCGCGCCGGCTTGCGCCGAAAGCGCGGCAGGGCGGGCCGGTAGCGGGGGCGTGTGCCGCGCCGGCTTGCGCCGCAAGCGCGGCAGGGCGGACCGGTAGCGGGGACGTGTGCCGCGCCGGCTTGCGCCGAAAGCGCGGCAGGGCGGACCGGTAGGGGGGCGTGTCGCGCCGGCTCAGGCCGAAAGCGCAGGCAGTCGGGTCCGGTGCGACGACTCGAGGTCGCGCCGGCAGAAGGGAACCGGGTGGTGGAGCCCGCTGACAGGTGCCCGCAGCGACGGCAGCCTGACCGCCATGGACGCCCCCGACCGCGACGCCATCCATCGACGGCTCGACGACTGGCAGCGAGAGATGGAGCGTCTCCGTCTCCGTCCGCACGACCTGAGGCGAGGCAACCTGCGCTACTGCCTGATGACCGTGCTCGCCGAGGCCGGCCGGCCGTGCACGATCGCCGAGCTGATCCGCACCCTCGAGCAGCGCGGACTGCACGTCGGCGGAGCCGATCCGCGCAAGGTCGTGTCCGACGCTCTGCGCTACGAGGCCCGGCTGGGCCGGGTTCGGCGTGTGCGACGCGGGACCTACGAGTCCGGCTATCGGCCTGACACGACGGTGCGACGACATCGGGATCGCATGCGGGACCTGATCGCGGTGTCGAGGGGCGAGCCCGTGGGCCCGACCTGACGGCATCAGCGTGCGGCGCCAGCCGGCGCACTCGGTTGTGGTCCAGGCCCCAGGGTGATCGCCCGATGTCGGAGCAAGGCGGTGTGAGGCGAGTCCGCGCCACCGGCACCCGGCCGCACTTTCGGCGCGAGCCGGCGCGGCACACGTCCCCGCCACCGGCCCGCCCTGCGCTTTCGGCGCGAGCCGGCGGGCGCGGTTGGTCCAGGCCCCAGGGTGATCGCCCGATGTCGGCGCGAGCCGCGCGACGCAAGTCCCCGCCTCCGGCTCGACCCGGCCGTACTTTCGGCGCGAGCCGGCGCGAAGCGAGTCCCCGCACCCGGCCGACCCCGCCGCGCACCTTCGGCGCGAGCCGGCGCGACGCGAGTCCCCGCCGGCCGGTCAGCCGCCTTCGACCGCCGCTCAGGTGAACGGCATCGGGACCGTGGTCCCCACGCAGCTCAGGTCCGGCGCCGCGGCGTCCACCAGGAAGGACCGCATCGTCCGGCGTGCGCAGCCGTCGGTGAGCAGGGGAGCGTGCCCGCCACGCGGGACCTCGACGTAGGTCGCGCCGAGCTCCTCGGCCATCGCCCGCGCGCCCGCCGCCGGCGTCACCGGGTCGAGCTCGCCGCTCACCACCAACGTCGGCGGGACCTGGCCGGCCTCGAGCGAGCCGCGACGGCCGCCGGTCGCCACGATCGGCCCGACGAAGTCCGCGTCGACCGGCTCGACGTCCCACACGTCGCAGAAGCTGTCGGTGCCGGTCAGCACCATCGTCGACGACGCCCCCGGGTCGGACCGGGACACGTCGGCCAGCGACCTGCCGTCCACCGCCAGGTCCGCGCAGTTCACGCTCGTCGCCACCCCGGTCGCGCCGCCGAGGAGCGACGGCGCGGCGCGGCGGAGCACGACCTCGACCAGCGCGGTGTCGCCGGTGGCGAGGCGCTCGACCACCGACGGGAGCAGCGGGATCTGCGCGGTGTCGTACATCCCGCTGAACAACCCCGCCAGCAGGTCCGAGCCGGTCAGCAGCAGCGGCCGCGCCGCCCGGCTGCCGTCCGGTGGCGCCGCCAGCGTCACCGCGAGCGGGGTCTCGTCGTAGGTGGCGGCGACGCGCTCGATCGTCCCGCCCAGGTCGGGGTGCGCCGCCGCGCACGCCGCGTCTGCCGCGCAGGACGCGACCAGCCGGTCGATCGCCGCGTCCAGCAGCCCACGCTCGACCTCGGGCCCCGCCGAGCCGGGCGCGTCGACGCCGTCCAGCACCAGCGAGCTCACCCACTCGGGGTGCGTGCGCAGGTAGTCCAGCGCCAGGCGCGACCCGTAGGACACGCCGACGAGGCTCATGCGCTCGACGCCGAGCGCGACCCGCAGGTCCTCGAGGTCCTCGACCGAGGTCGGCGTGTCGTAGCGGTCCAGGTCCACGCCCTCGGACCGCAACCGGTCACGGCACTCGACCAGCGACTGCGCCACCGCGGCGCGCTCCTGCTCCCACGGCGCCGCGGCGGCGAGCGCACCCAGCACCGCCTCGTCGTGCTCGGGGCAGTCGAGCCGCGGGCTGGCCGCGCCGCCGCCACGCTGGTCGAACGTGACGACCTCTCGAC
>JAFAFZ010000108.1 GCA_023423215.1 Actinomycetes bacterium | reverse complement strand
ACACGGAGCTGGGCCGGACGAGCACGAGCGTCGGACCGTCGACGGCGTCAGCGGTCGTGATGGCCGCCCCGCTCGCCAGGCGCACCGCATGTCCCTCGCCCCGCCCGGTCAGCAGGTTCACCCCGAGCAGCTCCGCGACGTAGGCGGTGCGAGGCCGCGTGGCGACCTCGGCGATCGGGCCCGTCTGGGTGATGCGTCCGGACTCGACGACGGCGACGTGGCTCGCCAGGGCGAGCGCGTCCAGGGGGTCGTGCGTGACGAGCACCGTGGCGCCGTGGAAGCCGTCCAGGTGCCGCCGCAGGTCGCGGCGGACCGAGGCCCGGGTGGCGACGTCCAGGGCGGCCAGCGGTTCGTCGAGCAGCAGCAGCCTCGGGTCGGTGGCCAGGGCGCGAGCGAGGGCGACCCGCTGGGCCTGACCGCCCGAGAGCTCGGCGGGCTTCGAGCGGGACAGGTCGGCCAGGCCGACGCGGTCGATCCACTCGGCGGCGCGGGCGTTCGCCGCCGTCTTCGCGACCCCTCTCGCACGCGGACCGAACGCCACGTTGTCCCGCACGGACAGGTGCGGGAACAGCAGGTGGTCCTGGAACACCATCCCGACGGGGCGCGCCTCCGCCGGCACGATCGTGCGCGCCGAGGGATCCTCGAGCACCTCGCCGTCCAGCGCGATCCGACCCTGCTCGATCGGCTGCAGCCCGGCGAGCGCGCGCAGCGCCGTGGTCTTGCCGGCCCCGTTCGGGCCGAGCAGCGCCAGGACGTCACCCGAGCGCACCTCGAGTGCGACGCCCAGGTCGAGCTCGCCGAGGTGCAGCACGAGCTGCGCGTCCAGCGTCACGACGCCCCGCCCATCCAGCGGTCGCGCAGCGCCACGATGACCGAGAGCGAGACGACCAGCAGGACGAGGCTCAACGCGATCGCGACGTCCGGTCGGGACTCGAGCTGCAGGTAGACGGCGAGCGGCAGCGTCTGCGTCCGGCCGATGATGTTGCCCGCGAAGGTGATCGTCGCCCCGAACTCGCCGAGCGCACGCGCCCAGGCCAGGACCGCACCGGCGACGACGGTCGGTGCGATGAGCGGGAAGGTGACCCGACGGAACACGGTCAACGGGCGGGCGCCGAGCGTCGTGGCGGCGTCCTCGTAGCGGCGGTCCATGGACCGGAGCCCGGCCTCGACGGTGATGACGAAGAACGGGAGCGCGACGAAGGTCTCGGCCAGGATCGCGCCGGCCGTGGTGAAGGTGAGCTGCACGCCGAACCACTCGTGGAGCTGCTCGCCGACGATGCCGCGGCGAGAGAACGCGGTGAGCAGGGCGACGCCGCCGACGACCGGGGGCAGGACGAGCGGCAGCAGCACCAGGCCTCGCACGAGGGCCCGTCCCGGGAACCGCACGCGTGCCAGCACCCACGCGAGCGGCAACCCGAACAGGATCGAGAGCGCCGTCGCGCTGAGCGAGCAGATCAGCGACAGCCGCAGCGCCTCGAGCGACTCCCGGGAGCCCAGGTCGTCGAGCAGCGTGCTCCACGACGCCCGCCGCACGAGTCCGAGGAGCGGGAGCGCGAAGAACAGGACGGCGACCGATGCTGCGGCGACCACCACGACGGGTGGACGGCGCCGCCGCTCGGTCACGGCGCCAGGAACCCGGCCTCCTCCAGCACGGCCTGGCCGGCGTCGGAGAGCACGTACGCCTGGAACGCCTCGGCGAGCCCGGCGCTCGTGGTCGCCTTCACCACGGCGATCGGGTAGCTGGCGATGACGTTCTCGGCCTCGGGGATGTCCACGGTGTCGACCTGGTCGGCGACGGCGGCGGCGTCGGTCACGTAGACGATGCCGGCCACGGCGTCGCCCTCGCTCACTGCGGTCAGCGTCGACCTCACGTCGGTGCCGCGGCTGACGCTGGTGTCGGGGATCGTGACACCGGCATCCGCGAGGACCTGGTCGGCGAACCTCCCGCAGGGCGCGCTGTCGACGCACAGCGAGACGACGCCCGCGGTCGCCAGATCCGTCAGGCCGGTGATGACCTCCGGGTTGCCGGGCTCCGTGACGATGATCAGCTGGTTGCGGGCGAAGACCTGTGGCGCCGCAGCGAGCAGGTCGGCGTCGTCGAGCGCGGCCATCGGCGCCGTGTCGGCGAACGCCGCGACGTCCGCGGGCGCGCCCTCCTGGATCTGGGTCGACAGCGCTCCCGAGGAACCGAAGTTGATCATGATGTCGGCGTCCGGGTGGTCGGCGACGAAGTCGTCCCTGATCGTCGTGAACGAGTCGGTCAACGACGCGGCGGCGGACACGGTGATCGAGCCCGACACGGACGACTCCGTCGGCGTGCTGGAACCGGGCTCGTCGGACGAGGTGTCCTCTCCGTCCGAGCCGCAGCCGGCGACGAACGCCAGCGAGGCCAGGACCGCGACGGCCAGCGTGAGGTGCCGGCGCACCGGGGTGCCTCCGGTGTGGGTGGTGGGGGTCACGAGGGCAGCTCGACGATGACGTTCGTCGACTTCACGACGGCGGTGGCCAGGTCGCCAGGCTGCAGGTCCAGGTCGTCCGCGGCCTCGCGGGTCATCATCGACACGACGCGGTGCGGCGGCGCGTGGACCTCGACGATCGCCACGAGCCGGTCGCGCTCGACGCGGGTCACGATGCCGGTGAACCGGTTCCGGGCCGACTGGGCGAGCACCGAGTCCGGCTCGTAGGCGGCGCTCTGCTCGGTCAGGTAGGCGGCCAGGTCGGCGCCGTCGATCGTGCGCTGCCGGCCGGGGCCCTCGGTCGATCGCAGCCGCCCGTCATCGCACCAGCGGCGGACGGTGTCCGCGCTCACGCCGAGCAGCTCCGCGACCTGCGTCGTGCCGTAGGTGGCCATGAACTGACACTAGGGGAGAGGCCGCAGATGCGGGGTAAGCCTCGCCGCCGAGCGGTGAAAGCCGCCCACGGACGCGCGTATGCACGCATCTGCAGATCAGCGAACCCGAACGGGAGCACACGTCGAGGCGTACACGTCCACTCGCGGTTCCGGCGTCAGGACGGAATGTCGAGCGGAGGACGGTCGAGCACCGTCGGTCGGTACTCGACCATCTGCGTGCGACCGTCGAAGGTGGCGTGCTCGGTCATCTCGAGCGCCACGTCGGGGTAGCCGTCGTAGATGCGCTCGGAGCCGGTGGCCCCGGTGATGACCGGGAACATCACGACGCGGTATCGGTCGACCAGGCCGGCGTTCAACAGCGCCCGGCACAGGCTGAGGCTGCCGATCGTGCTCAACAGCCCGTCACCCCCGGCCTTCATCGCCTGCACCGCCTCGACGGCGTCACCCCGCACGAGCGTGGTGTTCGGCCACGTCAGCGGCTCGGTGAGCGTCGACGAGAAGACGATCTTCTGCGCCGCCGCGAGGTGGTCGATCGATGCCTCTTCGTCGGCGCTGAAGTCGTCTTGACCGGGCGGGACCTCGCCGGCGTGGAAGCCCGACATCAGCCGGTAGGTCGTGGCGCCCATCAGGTAGGTGACCGCTGGCTGCTCCTCGAGCCACGCCAGGTACTCCGGACCCTCCAGGCCCCAGAAGCCCGGCCAGCCGTCGCCCGCGGCGTAGCCGTCCAGCGAGGTGATGAAGTCGACGAGCAGCTCCGACATGGTGGTGTCCTCCGTGCGGTGCGTCCGGCGGTCGTGGCGTCACGAGTGCAGACGGCTTCCGGGCCGCGTACTCATCGCAAGGCTTCGCCGAGCATCGCCGAGACCCGCGTCAGCGCTACGACATTGCTCCAACTCGAGTATGGCGGCCGTTACCGAAGGCCGCGCCTGGCATCGGCCCCCGAGAGTTGGCCCGTCTTTCATTTTCGTCAGATGAGATCGTGCGTCCTAGGGTCAACCCGAGGAGGAGGTGCCTGGTGCGTAGAACAGTTGGGGTCGGCGCGTGCGCCTTTGTGCTGGCGGCGCTCGTCGGCTGTTCCGAAGCTCGCGGGGGAGCCGAAGCGACGTCGGATGTGAAGGAGTCGAGCACAACATCAACAAGTCCTCCGACGACGTCGCCGCCCACGAATACGACCCTCGCAAGCGTCGAGGTGGAGAGCATGGCGCTCGCAGCCCTCTTGCCGCAGCTCTCGGACATGCCTGCCGGGTGGCAGTCGGCGACGACGGATGCCCCGGCGGGAGAGCCGGAGTACTGCCCCGGGGTTCCTCGAGCGACGGCAGTTGTTCCACCTCGCACGGATGGCACGGTTCGTTTCGAACGCCCTGCGTCAGGCATTGTCGACCCAGGGGAGTGGACCCAAGTCCGAGTGATGTCGTTCGAATCCGCAGACCTGGCTTCGGAGTGGTTCAGCACAGCGAGGAGTTCCTTGGCCGCTTGCGCTGGTCAGCCGGATGACCTCGGGGATGGCTACGCATCGGTGGAGCGTGAGGCTTCGCCGGGTGAGCTGGCTGCAGTCGAAGAAGCGTTGGGTTCGGTCCGAACCTTCACTCTGGACGGTCAGCTGCAGTCCTTCTCTGTTACGGGCGTGACTGCCCGCACTGGAAGGTTCGTTGTTGAGGCTTACGCAACCTCAGCCGAAGAAGCGGCTCGCTGGGCTGGCGGAGTGTCGTCCACGCTTCCTGCCTGACGATTGCCAGACCCTGCGAGTCGAGCGAGCTGGACTGCGGTGGCCCGCTGGACGCGGCCAAGACCGGACCGGGACACGCCATTCTGTTCCTCCAGGACGCGGTAGCGCTGCGGCTTCGTTCGCCGCGGTCTTCACACAAGAGTCGTGCGCGCTGCGAGACGAAATCATCGCCCGAGCCCACCGAACGCGGCTCGGGAGTGCCGCCGCAGCGGCACCCCCGAGGTCGTCCGTCGATCGCCCGACGGGCGGAGCGTCAGTTGATGGTCGTCGCGCTCAGCGCCGGGTTGGACTGCGCGTAGCAGTTCGAGTTGGTGGTGATCGTGCCGAGCAGCGGCACGCCGGTGACCCGGGTCGAGAAGCTCAGCGACGGGTCGCCGTACGAGGTGCCGCCGTAGACGGTGCCGAACGTCGTTCCCGCGGCGCCGGTCGCCGTCAGCGTGATCGTGACCTTCGGGAACGTGGCCGTCGCGCCACCGGGCAGGTTGCCCGGCACCGTGAGCAGCACGTCGTCGCCGTTCAGGACCGCGGTGGGAGCGCCCGAGCCGATGCCGGATCCCCCGCTCGTGGTCGCGCCCACGAAGGTGGTGCCGGTCGGGACCTTGAAGCGCCATCGGACGTTGGACACGTACGAGATCGGGTAGCCCTCGCCGGTGCTGGGCACGGACATCGGATCCGGGGTCGCCTCGATCTGGAAGGTCTCGCCCTGGGCCACCGTGACGGGGGCCGTGACCGTCGCGCCGGTCGGGTTCGCGTTCACACGGGTCTGGCCCGCTGCGGTCGTCTGACAGGTCTTCGCCACCGCGGTGTAGGTC
>JAFAFZ010000061.1 GCA_023423215.1 Actinomycetes bacterium | reverse complement strand
GACCTACACGGGGCTCACCAAGCTCTTCCTCGACCGCTTCGACGCGGGCGAGCTGGCGGGCACCCCGACCGTGGCCATGATGACCGGCGGCTCACCCGCACACTCGCTCGCGGTCGCCGTGCACCTGACGCCCGTGCTCACCGAGATCGGCGCGAGCTGCCCGGCCGCCGGGCTCTACGTGTGGGGCCCGGCCCAGGACGACCCCGGAGCGACGATCGACGAGTGGTTCGCCGCGGCGTCCGGACCGCTGGGGCGGGCGCTGGCCTGACCCGGTCGACTCAGCCGACCGACGCGACGGACACGATGCCGTCGGTCGAGCGCAGCGCCTCGACCGCTGCGTCGGGCTCGGGGCGCTCGGTGGCCAGCACCATCAGCGCCTTGGCGCCCTCGGGCGACGAGCCGACGGCCATGTCGTCGATGTTGACGCCGGCCTCGCCGACGATCTGGCCGACCTTGCCGATCATGCCCGGCTGGTCCGCGTTGCGGACCACGAGCAGGTGCTCCGCCGGTGGGACGTCGACGACGTGGTCGTCGATCATCACGATGCTCGGCAGCGACCGCAGCCCGACGAGCGTGCCCGACAGGTTGTGCCCGCCGGCGCGCACCGTGATGAGGTTGACGTAGTCGCGCGCGGTCGTGGTCGACGTCGGACGGACCTCGAGACCCTGCTCCTCGGCGATCTTCGGGGCGTTGACGTACGACACGGGGTCGCCGGTCGTGGCACCGAAGAAGCCCTTGAGCAGCGACAGCGTCAGGATGCGGGTGTCGTACTCGGCGATCTGGCCCTGGTACTCGATCTCGATGCCGTCCGAGCACTGCTCGCACAGCCCGCCGAAGATGCGGCCCAGCTGCTCGGCGAGTGCCAGGTAGGGGCGCACCGTCTCGGACGCCTCGGCGGCGGCGACGTTCACCGCGTACGGGACGAAGTCGCCGGCGAGCGCCAGCTCGACCATGTCGGCCATCGTGTCGCCGGCCTTGTCCTGCGCCTCTTCGGTGGAGGCGCCCAGGTGCGGCGTCACCACGACGCTGTCCAGCTCGAACAGCGGGGAGTCGGTGCACGGCTCGGTGGCGAACACGTCGATGCCGGCACCGGCGACGCGACCCTCGCGGATGGCGTCGGCCAGGGCCTGCTCGTCGATGATGCCACCGCGGGCGACGTTGATGACCCGCAGCGAAGGCTTGGCCTTCTTCAGCAGCTCCTCGCCGATCAGACCGGCGGTCTCGGGCGTCTTGGCCAGGTGCAGGGTGATGAAGTCCGAGCGCTCGATCAGCTCGTCGAGCGGCAGCAGCTCGACCGACAGCTGGCGGGCACGGTCCTCGGCGACGAAGGGGTCGTACGCGACGAGCTTCATGCCGAACGCCAGCGCGCGCTGGGCGACCAGCTTGCCGATGCGGCCCAGGCCGATGATGCCCAGCGTCTTGTCGGACAGCTCGACGCCGGTCCACTTCGAGCGCTCCCAGCGGCCCTCCTTCAGCGCGGCGCTGGCCTGGGGCACGTTGCGGGCCTGGGCGAGCAGCAGCGCCATCGTGTGCTCGGCGGCCGAGAGCGTGTTGGACTGCGGCGCGTTGACCACCATGACGCCACGCTCGGTGGCGGCGGCGACGTCGACGTTGTCCAGGCCGATGCCGGCACGACCCACTGCGATGAGGTCGGTGCCCGCCGCGAGGACCTCGGCGGTGACCTGCGTGGCGGAGCGGATGATCAGCGCGTGCGCACCGACGATGGCCCCCAGCAGCTCCTCGGGGGACAGCCCCTCCTGGACGTCGACCTCGTGGCCGGCGTCGCGCAGACGCTGCAGCCCTCCGTCCGCGATCTTCTCGGTCACCAGTACGCGCATCGGCCCATCCTGCCCCCTGGGAGTTCGGGCCAGCCAGCCTGATCACGGGGTCGGCGGTCACTCCGCGCGGGCGGGGCGCTCATGCCGCGAGCGGCGATCTGCCGATGTACTCCATGGATCCGTCGAGGCAGGGCAGACATGGATCTGCCGATGCAGGGAAAGGTGCACACCATGAGCCCCACCACCCCCCGTCGTGCCCGATCGAGGTCGATCAGGACCTCGTGCGTCGCCGTCGCGACGCTCTTCGGCCTGGGCGCCGCGTGCGTCCCGGAGACACCGCCGCCCACCACCGCCCCACCGGGGCCGACCACGCCGGTCGTGAGCGGTCGCATCGACGGCTTCTCGCGGCCGTGGGACCTGCAGTTCGGGCCGGACGGCACGGCGATGGTGACCGAGCGCGGCGGCAACCTGGCGATCGTGGACAACGGGGCGCGGCGCGTCGTCGCCCGCGTGCCCGACGTGAAGGCCGGCGGCGAGGGCGGCCTCCTGGGCCTGGCCCACGACCCGGACTTCGCCACGAACCAGCGCATCTACCTCTGCTTCGACTCCGTCTCGGGTGCGGACGTGCGCGTCGTGCGGTTCCGGGTCCTGACCGGGTACACCGGGCTGACCGACGCCACGCCGATCGTGACCGGCATCCCGGCCAACGGCGGCGGCCGCCACCAGGGCTGCCGCGTCGAGTTCGGACCCGCGGGCGACCTGTGGGTCACGACCGGCGACGCGGCCCTGCCCACGACGCCCCAGGACCGGGCCAGCCTGGCCGGCAAGGTGCTGCGCATGACCCGCGACGGTGCTCCGTCGCCCGCGAACCCGGCGGCGAGCGACCCGAGCGGTGGCTGGAACCCGCTCGTCTACACCTACGGCCACCGCAACGTGCAGGGACTGGCGTTCCGCCCCTCGGACGGCGCGGCCTTCTCGGTCGAGCACGGCACGGACCGCGACGACGAGATCAACCTGCTGACCTCGGGCGGCAACTACGGCTGGAACCCCGTCGGCGCGCCGGGCGTGTACGACGAGTCGAAGCCGATGACCGCACCGGGCGGCATCCCCGCGGTGTGGTCGAGCGGCTACCCGACCATCGCCCCCTCGGGTGCGACCTTCCTGCGGGGCGCCCAGTGGGGTACGCGTGAGGGCGAGCTGGCCGTCGCCGTGCTGAAGGGCACACGGCTCATGCTGATCGACCTGGACGGCAACACCGTCGCCTCGGTCGAGTCCCACATCACCGACCAGGGCCGGCTGCGCTCGGCCCGCATCGGTCCCGACGGCAGCCTCTGGCTGGTGCAGGACGCGGCGACCGGCTCGCTGCTCCAGGTGTCGCCCGTCCCGAAGTGACCGACCGTCCGGCGTGACGTGACCGCCGCCCGGGCCGTTCAGACGAGCGGCACGGGCGGCAGCTCGCCGTCGGGCGTGAACCCCAGCACCCGCCCGTAGAACGCGAGCTCGGTGCCCAGCGCCCGGACGATGCTCGACGCGGCCAGGAAGCCGTGCCCCTCGCCCGGGAACAGCACGTAGGCGTGGGGCACCCCCTGGTCCGTCATCGCCCGGACCAGCACCTCGGCCTGGGAC
>JAFAFZ010000052.1 GCA_023423215.1 Actinomycetes bacterium | reverse complement strand
AGACGGTGACGCCCTCGATCGACTCGGCCTCGGCGATGCCGGCGATCGGGTCGCCGGTGCGGGCCGAGGCGGGGTAGCCCTCGGAGGCGAGCACGACGGTCACGGTGGCGTCGTCGCCGAACTCGGGCTCGTGCTCGATGCTGCCCGACGCGGCCTCGGCGAGCAGCGCCGACAGGCTGGAGCGCAGCCGGGGCGTGACGACCTGGGTCTCGGGGTCGCCGAAGCGCACGTTGTACTCGATGAGCCGCGGGCCGTCCGCGGTCAGCATGAGCCCGGCGTAGAGCACGCCCCGGTAGTCGATGCCTCGGCGGCGCAGCTCGGCGAGGGTCGGCTCGATGAAGCGGTCCCGGACCTGGTCGAGCAGCTCGTCGGTCACGACGGGCACCGGGGAGTAGGCGCCCATGCCGCCGGTGTTGGGCCCCTCGTCGTCGTCCCCGACGCGCTTGAAGTCCTGGGCGGGTGCGAGCAGCACGGCGCGGGTGCCGTCGCACACCGCCAGCACCGACAGCTCGGGCCCGACGAGGCCCTCTTCGATGACGAGGCGACGCCCGGCGTCTCCGAAGGCCTGCCCCGAGAGGTAGTCCCCCACCGCGTTGCGCGCCTCGGTCAGCGAGTCGGTGACGACGACGCCCTTGCCGGCCGCCAGCCCGTCGGTCTTGATGACGAACGGCGGTGCCATCGTGTCCAGGTACTCGAGCGCGTCGTCGACGTCGGTGAAGGTGCCGTGCCGCGCGGTCGGCACGTCCGCCGCCGCGAGGAACTCCTTCATCCACGCCTTCGAGCCCTCGAGCCGGGCGCCGTCCGCACCGGGGCCGAACACCAGGCGACCGGCCGCACGCAGCCGGTCGGCCAGGCCGTCGACGAGCGGGACCTCGGGGCCGATCACGTACAGGTCGGCGTCGATCTCCTCGGGAGGGGTCGACACCGATCCCGGGATGCCGGGGTTGCCCGGCGTGACGACGACCTCGGCGTCACGGGAGAGGACGTGGGCGAGCGCGTGCTCGCGCCCACCGCTGCCGACGACACAGATCTTCACGTGCTGGTTGCCTTCCCGGTGCGCGGCGTGCAGGTCGACGGCTCAGCTGGCGGGTGCGTCGACCTTCTCGACGACCTCGAAGCCGAGCAGGGCGGACCCGGTCGCGACCGGGGCCTGGCCGGCGCCGCCACCCGCGTGGGCGTGGCCCTTGGCGAAGTCCTGGCTGTTCATCCAGTTCTGGAAGTCGTCCTCGCTCGCCCACCACGTCATGACGAAGTAGCGCTCCTCGCCCTGGGTGGGGCGCAGCAGCTGGAAGCCCTCGAAGCCCGGCGAGTTCTCGACCGCGCCCGCCCGCGCCGCGAAGCGCTGCTCGAGCTCGGGACCGGCCCCCTCGGGCACGGCGATGGCGTTGATCTTCACGACGGACATGGGGGTCCTCCTCGGGGAGTGGATCGGGTCAGGCGGAGAAGTGCACGTACTGGTCGCGACCGGGGCCGGTGCCGACGACGCCGATCGGCACGCCGACCTGCTCCTGGAGGAACTCCAGGTAGGTGATGGCGTTGGCCGGCAGCTCGTGGCGCTCGCGCACCTCGGTCAGGTCGGTGTTCCAGCCGGGGAACTCCTCGTAGATCGGCACGGCGTCGAAGAGGTCGGACTGGTGGTACGGCAGGTGGTCGTGGCGCACGCCGTCGACGTCGTACGCGACGCAGACCTTCAGCGTGTCGAAGGTGTCGAAGATGTCGAGCTTCGTGATGGCGATCTCGGACAGCGAGTTCAGCCGCACCGCGTGGCGCAGCATCACGGCGTCGAACCAGCCGGGACGGCGACGGCGCTTGGTGTTGACGCCGTACTCGTGGCCCAGGTCGACGATCTTGTCGCCGACCTCGTCGAAGAGCTCGGTCGGCATCGGACCGGACCCGACTCGGGTGACGTAGGCCTTGGCGATGCCGATGACCCGGGCGATGTGGCGCGGGCCGACGCCGGCGCCGACGCACGCGCCACCCGAGATCGGGTTCGACGACGTGACGAACGGATAGGTGCCGTGGTCCAGGTCCAGGAACGTCGCCTGCGCCCCCTCGAGCAGCACGTTCTCGCCCCGCTCGAGCGACTCGTGGATGAGCGTGACCGTGTCGGTGACGTAGGGGGCGATGCGCGGGGCGACCTCGGTCAGGTAGCGGTCCGCCAGCTCGTCCGCGTCGAACCCGAGGCGGTTGTAGACCTTCGCCAGCACCAGGTTCTTCTCGGCCAGGACCGCGGTCAGCTTCTCGCGGAAGATGTCCGGGTCGAGCAGGTCCTGGACGCGCAGGCCGACGCGGCTCGCCTTGTCGGCGTACGCCGGGCCGATGCCCCGCTTGGTGGTGCCGAGCTTGTTCTTGCCGAGGTGGCGCTCGATGAGCCGGTCGAGCTCCTGGTGGTACGGCAGGATCAGGTGCGCGTTGCCCGAGACCCGCAGGCGCGAGCAGTCCACGCCCCGCGACTCCAGGCCGTCGATCTCGGCCAGCATGACGACCGGGTCGACGACGACGCCGTTGCCGATGACCGGCGTGATGTGGTCGTAGAGCACGCCCGACGGGATGAGCTGCAGGGCGAAGGACTCGCCGTTGACCACGAGGGTGTGACCTGCGTTGTGGCCGCCCTGGTAGCGCACCACGAGCTGCATCTCCTTGGCCACGAGGTCGGTGAGCTTCCCCTTGCCCTCGTCACCCCACTGGGTGCCCACCACCACGGTCGCCGACACGGCGCTCTCCTCGCTCTGCTGCCACGGGAACGAGCCATGCTACTTCAGGAGTAGCTGAACCTCCGCTTGAGGCGCAGCCACGGACGCTCCCAGCAGACCCAGCTCAGACGGGCCAGGCCGTAGCTCAGCGCGCCGACCGTCACGAGGCGGAACACAACGTCGACGAGCTCGATGTTCGACGGCGAGACCTCGTTCGCGACGCGGCTGATGGGCAGCGAGAAGATGTAGATCGCGTACGAGTACTTGCCGAGCTGCTGGAAGAAGCGGTGCTCCATCCAGCGGGTCGGTCGCGGCGCGAGCACGCCCTCGTTGGTCGCCAGCACCAGACCCAGGTAGCCGATCGCCAGGAACGTGAAGCCCAGGTAGAGCCCGGCCTGCTCGGGCATGAGCAGCAGCAGGAACGGTGCCCACCAGTTCCGTCCGAACCACTCGATCGCGGGACGGAAGCGCTGGCGCAGCTCCGGGTCCGCGAGCACGACGGCACCGGCGGCGCCGATGAGCAGCGCGTCGAGCCGGCAGAACGTGAAGTAGTACGCGAAGTCGCGCCCGACCACGAAGTAGGTCACGCAGCGGAACACCATGCTCGCCAGCGCGGCCACGAGGCAGAACGGCAGGAGTCGCACCCGGCGGCGCGCCAGGAGCGCCAGGACGGCGGGCCACACCAGGTAGAACTGCTCCTCGATCGAGAGCGACCACAGGTGGGCCAGGCCGGCGAAGGCCTGCTCGCCGTAGAGCGCCTCCAGGTTGTTGACCTGGTAGAGCCAGCCCCAGAGCTGGTTGTCGATCAGGTTCTGCGCCTCGGGGAAGCCGATGTCGTGCGCGAAGCCCCAGCGCACCGCCGCCCACGCCAGCACCAGGAACACGGCCAGCACCAGGTAGTAGAGCGGGAAGATGCGAGCGGTGCGCCGGCCGTAGAAGTTGCGGAAGTAGTCGTCACGACCGACGGTGCGCAGCAGGATCGTCGTGATCAGGAACCCCGACAGCACGAAGAACAGGTCGACGCCGCTCTGGAGCAGCAGCCCGCCGACCAGCGGCTGACCGGCGTGGTACAGGAACACGAGCAGCACCGCGAGCCCGCGCACGCCGTCGAGTGCGGACACCCGGGTCATCACCCCGCCGTCGTCGTTGACGACCTGCTCGGTCGTCACCGGGGCCTCATCGCAGGAGCCGCTCGGGGATGCGTCGCTGCGCGAGCCACTCGGCGGGACGACCCTCGTCGAACCAGCGCGCCGCCAGCGACACCGCGAACGGGAACCCGATCCAGAACAGCCGCGGCGTCAGGTCGACGGTGATGAAGGACCAGAAGCAGATGCCCAAGGCGCCCAGCACACCGACCACTGCGGGGTCGAACAGCGCCACGATCCACCCCTGCTGCTCGGCGCCGCGCCGGTACTGCAGGAACGCCGGCACGAGCAGCGGCAGCACGCCGACAGCGAACGAGGCGAGCGAGATGACGTTGAACAGGTTGTTAAAGATGTCGTCCAGGTCGGGCGGGACCTCCCACGCCGCGGCGGGCGGGGGCAGCTGCTGGCGCCAGAACGCGACGCCGACGACGAAGCACAGCGCCGTGACCGCGGCGGGTGCGAGCGCGCCGACCAGGGTGCGGCGGCCGACCTTGTACTCGCGCCAGCACCACACGCACACGACCGGCACCAGGATGCCGATGGTCTCCTTCAGCGGGTACCCGAGCAGGAGGATCGGCCAGACCCACCACACCTTGCGGAGCGTGAGCAGGTACCAGCCGAGCGCGAGCGCGGCGACCACCCCGGTCTCGACGAGGACCCCGGTGCCGAAGAAGAACGGGTTCCACGCGATGGCGTAGAGCGTTGCGGCGGCGAGCACGGCGCGTGGACCCGAGCCCTGGGCGCGCAGCGCCAGCAGGACGAGCCACAGCGCGGCGAGCAGCATGACCGTGTTGGTGATCGCCAGCGCGACGCCCTCGTCGCCGGGGATCCAGTGCGCGATCCACGACATGCCCGATCGGTTGGTGAATGGGTCGTAGAGGCAGGTGACCTGCAGGTCCTCGAGCGGGACGCCCCGGTAGTGCTGCACCAGGGCCAGGTACTGCTGCTCGTCGACGACCACCGGCGAGATCACGCGTCCCGAGGTCGTCGTGTACGGCTGGATCTTCTCGAGGCAGTCGGGGCCGACCTGCCGCTCCGAGGTGAGCGGCGCCCGGTCGAGGGGCAGGTGCGTCCAGTCGTAGCGGGCGAACCGCACCGACCCGAGCAGGAGCGTCGCGACGGTCAGCACCAGCCCGATCGCCACCATCGCCCGGCGGGAGGTCGGGCGCTCGGGACCGACGATCGTCTCGGTGGTCATCCGCGCGCCCCCTGCAGCCGCTGCCGCCTCGGACCGGGGCGCTCGCGTACGCACCCGGACCCCTCCGTCCGGGTGCGAACTGTGTCGGATGCGCTGCGGCCCGTCAACCAGGTGACGGGCCGCCGGGTGTCGGCTCAGCTCAAGGCGAGCTCGCCGGCTCAGCCCAGGACGAACTCGCCGTCGCGGGCGTCGAGGGTGACCTTGTCCCCGTCACCGATGGTGCCCTCCAGGATGGCCATGGCGAGGCGGTCGCCGACCTGCTTCTGGATGAGCCGCTTCAGCGGACGGGCGCCGAAAGCCGCGTCGTAGCCGTCGTGGGCCAGCTTCGCCTTCGCGGCGTCGCTGATCTCGAGCGTGATGCGGCGCTCGGCCAGACGGGTCTGGAGGTGCGCCAGCTGGATGTCGACGATGCGCTCCAGGTCGGACTCCTCGAGCGCCCGGAAGCGCACGATCTCGTCGACCCGGTTGATGAACTCCGGACGGAAGAAGTCCGCCGGGTCGCCGGGCAGGTTCGACGTCATGATGAGCACGGTGTTCGAGAAGTCCACCGTGCGGCCCTGGCCGTCGGTCAGGCGACCGTCGTCGAGCAGCTGCAGGAGGATGTTGAACACGTCCGGGTGCGCCTTCTCGACCTCGTCCAGCAGCACCACCGCGTAGGGGCGGCGGCGCACGGCCTCGGTCAGCTGGCCGCCCTCGTCGTAGCCGACGTAGCCCGGAGGTGCGCCGACCAGGCGGCTCACCGCGTGCTTCTCCATGTACTCGGACATGTCGATGCGGACCATCGCCCGCTCGTCGTCGAAGAGGTAGTCGGCCAGGCTGCGGGCGAGCTCGGTCTTGCCGACGCCCGTAGGCCCGAGGAACAGGAAGCTGCCGATCGGCCGGTGCGGGTCCGACAGGCCGGCACGGCTGCGACGGATCGCGTTGGCGACGGCCGAGACCGGCTCGTCCTGGCCGACGACCCGCTCGTGCAGGACCTCTTCCAGGCGGACGAGCTTGCTCATCTCACCCTCCATGAGGCGCGAGACCGGCACACCGGTCCACTTCGAGACGACGGCCGCGATGTCCTCGGCGTCGACCTCCTCCTTCAGCATGCGGCGGTCGGACTGGAGCTCGGCGAGCTCGGCCGTGGCGGCCTCGACCTCTCGCTGCAGCACGGGCAGGTGCCCGTAGGTGATCTCGGACGCACGGGTGAAGTCGCCGTCGCGCTCGGACCGTTCGGCCTCGGCGCGCAGGGTCTCGAGGCGCTCCTTCAGCTCCTGGATGTGCACCAGCGAGTCCTTCTCGGACTGCCAGTGCGCACGCATGGCGTCGCTCTGCTCGCGCAGGTTCGCGATCTCCTCGTCCAGGGCGGCGAGGCGCTCCTTCGAGGGCTCGTCGTCCTCCTTCGAGAGGGCCACCCGCTCGATCTCGAGGCCACGCAGCCGACGCTCGACGATGTCGATCTCGTTCGGCATGGACTCGTTCTCGATGCGCAGGCTCGAGGCCGCCTCGTCGACCAGGTCGATCGCCTTGTCCGGCAGGAAGCGGCCTGTCAGGTAGCGGTCCGACAGCACGGCCGCGGCGACGAGCGCCGGGTCCTGGATGCGGACGCCGTGGTGGATCTCGTAGCGCTCCTGGAGGCCGCGCAGGATGGCGATGGTCGACTCGACCGAGGGCTCGCCGACGAAGACCTGCTGGACGCGGCGCTCGAGCGCCGGGTCCTTCTCGATGTACTTGCGGAACTCGTCCAGCGTGGTCGCACCGACCATGCGCAGCTCGCCGCGGGCCAGCATCGGCTTGAGCATGTTGCCCGCGTCCATCGCGCCTTCGCCGGTGGCGCCGGCGCCCACGACGGTGTGCATCTCGTCGATGAAGGTGATGACCTCGCCGTCCGACTCCTTGATCTCGTTCAGGACCGCCTGGAGGCGCTCCTCGAAGTCGCCGCGGAACTTGGCGCCCGCGATCATCGAGGACATGTCGAGCGCGATGACGCGCTTGTCGCGCAGCGAGTCGGGCACGTCGCCCTCGACGATGCGCTGGGCGAGGCCCTCGACCACCGCGGTCTTGCCGACGCCCGGCTCGCCGATGAGCACGGGGTTGTTCTTGCGGCGGCGCGAGAGCACCTGGATGACGCGGCGGATCTCCTCGTCGCGGCCGATGACGGGGTCGAGCTTCCCGGAGGCGGCGGCCTCGGTCAGGTCGGTGCCGTACTTCTCGAGCGCCTGGAGCGTGTCCTCGGGGTTCTGGGAGGTGACGCGCTTGGAGCCGCGCACCTCGACCAGGGCGGCGAGGACCTGCTCACGGGTCAGCTCGCCGAGGCGGCGCTGACCGAGCGGCAGCTTCTGGTCGGCGGTGACGAACGCGAGCAGCAGGTGCTCGGTCGACAGGTACTCGTCGGTGAGCTCCTTGCGCTCGGCGTCGGCGGCCTCGATCAGCTGCACGAACGCCTTGCCGGGCCGGGTGTCCGAGCCGTACGAGGTGGGCAGCTGGTCGAGCGCCTCGTCGACGGCGTCGCGCAGGGTCAGCGGGGTGAGGCCGACCTTGCGGATGACGGGCAGGACCAGGCCGTCCTCCTGGCGGAGCAGTGCGGCGAGCAGGTGGTCGGGCGTGACCTCGGGGTTGCTCCGGGCCTTCGCCGACTCGAGCGCGGTCTGCACCGCCTCGTTCGTCTTCAGGGTCCAGGTGTTGGGGTCGAGAGCCATGTGCTGCGAAGTCCTTCCGGTCGGGCGCAGGGACGAGAGAGCGCGCCGGACGCTTCCTCCAGTATAGCGCTGCGTTCAGCAAACTTGCAACACCCACACTCAACTTTGCTGAACGTGTTGCTCAGCGTCCGGCGGTGTGGCGGGGTTATGGTCGGGGTCACCGTGGGCGCGGGCGTCGCGAGTGGACACCAACGCCCAGCCACCGACCGCCGCCGCTGCCAGGGCGAGCAGGACCACCACCACGGCGATGCCACCCAGGAGCCACCCGCTCGAGCCACCGGTGTCCGCAGCTGCGACCTCGTCGGTGGCGCTGTTGCGGCGGGCATCCGAGGCCCCGCCGGATGAGGGCGTGAGCGTGGCGGTGGTCGGCGGGACGGTCGAGGTGGTGGTCGGGGGCGCGGTCGCCGGCGGCGTGGTCTCTGGCGGTGCCGTCTCGGGGGGCGCGGTCGGCGGTGGCTCGGTGGGTG
>JAFAFZ010000655.1 GCA_023423215.1 Actinomycetes bacterium | reverse complement strand
GGGTTCTTGGGTGGACGGGGCGCCCCCCCCCCCAACCACCCACGCCAGAGCTGAGCTGGTGACGGGCATCGGCCTCGAACCGCACACGGGCGGCCCGACCGATCAGCCGGTGGTGCGGTAGTCCCCGAAGGGCTCGTCGCGCTCCTGGAGCGCCGAGGTCAGCCCCTCGTCGGCCATCTTGTCGATGAACTCGACGAAGCTCGGCTGGTGGATGCCGAGCGCGCACAGCTCGGTGCCCGCCCGGATGCCGGACCGCAGGCCCATCGCGTCCATCTGCCGGTGCACGACCCGCTTGTTCAGCGCCACGATGTCCGGCGGCAGCAGCGCGATGCGCTCGGCCACCGCGACCACCTCGGCATCGAGGTCCTCGACCGGGAACGCGCGGTTGGCCCACCCGAGCCGCACCGCCTCGGTGCCCGAGATCGAATCGCCGGTCAGCATCATCTCCATCGCGGCCCGCATGCCGAGGAACCACGGGTGGAAGTGCATGTCGGGCACGCCGAAGCGCACGGCCGGGTAGCCCATCTGCGCGTCCTCGGCGACGTAGACGAGGTCGCAGCCGGTCGCGAGCTCGCTGCCGCCCGCCAGGCAGTAGCCGTGCACCTGTGCGATGACCGGCTTCTTCAGGTCCCAGATGCCCATCCACGTCTCGGTGACGTGGCGTGGCCACTGGCCCTCGCCCGCGGCGGTGAAGTGCGGCATCTCGAGGCCCTCGTTGCCGCCGCCCAGGTCGTAGCCGGCGGAGAAGCACGTGCCGGCGCCGCGCACGATCGTGACCCGCACCTCGGGGTCGACGTCCGCGGTCTGCAGTGCGTGCACGAGCTCGCCGCGCAGCTGGTGGTTCAGCGCGTTGCGCTTCTCGGGCCGGTTCAAGGTGACCCGACGCACGCCCGGTGCCGGGTCGTCGACGATCGTGACCTTGTCGGTGGCGTACGCCGTCGGCGTCGGTCGCGTCTCGAAGCCGTCCTGGCCGGGCGGGTCGTACTGGCTCACTTGATCGCCCGGCTGTCCATGTCGGACGACAGGCGCTCGAGGTGCTTGTCCGGGATCTCGTCGATCGGCTCGGCCACCTGTGCGACGGTCGGGCCGATGCGCTCGGCGAGCGGCGCGAGCGCCTCGAGGTCGAAGTCGTACAGCTTCGCCGCGTTGCCCGCGAGCATCAGCCGCAGCTCGTCCTCGGGCACGTCGTGGAAGCGCGCCCGCAGGTTCTCGAGCGTGTAGGGCCAGGTGCCCTCGTCGTGGGGGTAGTCGCTCCCCCACATGAACTTGTCCAACCCGATGACGTGACGTGCGGCGACGTCCGCGTCGGAGGGCTGGCTCACGCCCATCCAGCAGTTCTGGTGGAAGTACTCCGAGGCGTCCTTGGGCAGGATGTGGTCGTCGCCGTAGCGGATCTCGCCGGTGGCCCCGGTCTCGCGGATGCCGCGGATGACCTTGTCCAGGCGCTCGAGCAGCGGCGGCACCCAGGCGCAGCCGGCCTCAGTCATGACGAACTTCAGGCGCGGGTGGCGCTCGAACACGCCCGAGAGCACCATCTGGACGAAGGGCCGCTCGGTGTAGAAGGTGACCTCGTTGATGTAGAGCAGCATCGACACCGGGTAGGGCCCGTAGTCGGGGTTGCCCGATCCGCTGTGCACGTTGACCGGGATCTCGAGCTCCTCGAGCAGCGACCACAGCGGCTCGTAGCAGGGGTCGTAGAGCGGCTTCACCCACTTCACGTCCGGCGCGATGTTCGGCAGGAGCAGCCCGCCGCGCAGACCGTGCTCCTTGATCCAGCGGGCGTCCTCCATCGCGTCCTCGACGTCGTTCAGGAAGATCTGCCCCACGCCCGCACGGCGCTCGGGGAACTCGTTGCAGAAGTCGACGAGCCAGCGGTTGTGGGCCTGGACCCCCGCACGGCGGTGGCGGTACTCCTCGGCGGGCGGCGGCTTGGCGAAGAGCACGAAGCTCGGGAAGAACGGCGGCACGGTGTTCGGGAAGATCACCTCGGCCGCGATGCCGTCGGCCTCCTGCTGGGAGTTGCGCATCTCGTTGTCCCAGTTGCGCAGACGGCGGTTGTCGCCCAGGTCCTTGTACGGGTTCTTGTACTCGCCGCGCCACGCATCGAAGTCGTCGCGGAACTCGGGGTCGAGGTACTCGCGGTAGGCCTTGTGGCTGCCGCCGGCGTGGGTGTCCGCCGAGATGATCGTGTAGTGCTCCGAGGACCGTGCGGTGTCGGTGCTGGGGGACTCGGTGAGGGTCATCGGTTCATCCTTCGAGGTCGGAGGTGAGCTGCTGGGTGACGTCGACGTACTCGGACACCATGTCCATCACGACCTGCTTGGCCGAGCGGACGTGGTTCATGCGGCTGACGATCTGGCCGACGGGCATGCCGACCAGCTCGCGTGGCGGATTCTGTCCCATCTTCTTCGATGCGTAGGAGTTCAGGATGAACTGCAGCGGCATCGGCAGGGTGCCTGGCGACTCGGGCGCCTCCCACGCGTCGGTCCAGGCCGTGCGCAGCTGGCGCGCGGGCTTGCCGGTGAAGGCCCGCGAGCGGACGGTGTCGCCCGAGGAGGCGGCCAGCAGCTTCTCGGTCACGACGTCGCCGGTGCCGTTCTCGGCGACCGTCAACCAGATGGAGCCGGTCCACACGCCGGCGGCGCCGAGCGCCATGCCGGCCGCCATCTGCCGGCCCGAGCCGATGCCGCCCGCGGCGAGCACCGGGACCGGAGCCACGGCGTCGACGACGTCCGGCACGAGGACCATCGTGGCGACCTCGCCCGTGTGGCCGCCGGCCTCGTAGCCCTGGGCGATGATGATGTCGACGCCCTGCTGCACGTCGCGCACCGCCTGCTCGACGCGGCCGACGAGGGCGGCGACCTTCACGCCCTGCTCGTGGGCCTGGTCGATCGCCTCCTTCGGGGGCGGACCGAGGGCGCTCGCCAGCAGTGCGATCGGGTGCTGGAGCGCGATCTGGATCTGCGGCGCGCCGGTCGCAGCGGTCCATCCGAGCACCCCGGCGCCCAGACCGGCTCCCGCTTCGAGCTCGGCCTCGCTGGCCGCGACGTCGACGCCGTGGTCGGCCAGGATCTTGTCGACGTAGTCCCAGTGCTCCTGGCTGATGTAGCTGCGGAGCTGTGCACCGATGTCGCCGGCGTCGTCGATCCCGCGGTCGCGGTCGACCGTCTTGACCGGCATGACCACGTCGACGCCGTAGGGGCGACCGTTCACGTGCTCGTCGATCCAGACCAGCTCCTGCTCGAGCTCCTCGGGACTGAAGGCCAGGGCCCCGAGCACGCCCATGCCGCCGGCGTTGGTCACCGCGGCGACCACGTCGCGGCAGTGCGAGAACGCGAAGATCGGGTACTCGATGCCGAACATCTCGGTGAGCGGGTTCTTCATGCGGACCTCCTGCGTCCCCCCGGACCGTCCCCGCGAGTAGAACACGTTCTCGCGGGCTGCGCCAACGCCCGCCGAGCGCCAGCGATCGGGCCCATCTGCCGGACCGATGCACCATGGCGGGAGGGTCAGGCGCAGCGATGCAGTGACGATCGTCACGCACGCAACCGTTCGAGTAGGTAGAATGCGTTCTACCGCGACGTCGCTCGCCAGGGGGCCGCGACACATCGCCAGGGGGACGGCCAATGACCGACACCGCACCGGCTCCGGACGTGGACCCGACGCAGATCGATCTGCTCGACCGCGACCGCTTCACCGAGGGCATCCCGCACGAGTGGTTCACCTACCTGCGTGCCCACGATCCGGTGTTCTTCCACCCCGAACCGGACGGGCCGGGGTTCTGGGTGATCACGCGGCACGAGGACGTCGTCACCTGCAACCGCGACGCGGCGACCTTCTCGTCCGAGACGTCGAAGGGCGGCGTGGTGACCCTCGAGGATCGGGTCGATCGCGGCACCGAGGCCGAGAAGGCCGGCGGTCGGCTGATGCTCGAGATGGACCCGCCCGACCACACCCGCTACCGGCGGCTGGTCAACCGGGGGTTCACGCCCCGCATGATCGCCAAGATGACCGAGCACATCCGCGAGCTGGCGGACGGCATCCTCGACGAGGTCGTCCCGAAGGGTGAGTGCGACTTCGTGGTGGACGTCGCGGCCGAGCTGCCGCTCGAGGTCATCGCCGAGCTCATCGGCGTCCCGCTCGAGGATCGCCACAAGATCTTCGACTGGAGCAACAAGATGATCGGCTCCGACGACCCCGAGTACCGGGTGACCGAGGAGGAGATGTTCGAGGCCCAGGTCTCGATGTTCATGTACGCCCAGCAGCTCGCCGAGCAGCGGCGCCAGCAGCCCGACGACGACATCATCACGGCGCTGCTCAGCGCCGAGATCGACGGCGAGTCGCTCTCGGACATGGACTTCAACCTGTTCTTCCTGCTGCTGTCGGTCGCCGGCAACGAGACGACCCGCAACGCCATCTCGCACGGGATGAACGCGTTCCTCGAGCACCCGGACCAGTGGGAGCTGCTCGTCTCGGACCCCGAGCGCTACATCGAGGGCGCCACGGAGGAGATCCTCCGGTGGGCGTCGCCGGTGCTGTTCTTCCGGCGCAACACGCAGCGGGACATCGAGCTGCACGGCCGCACGATCAAGGCCGGCGACAAGATCAGCCTCTGGTACATCTCGGCCAACCGGGACGAGTCCGTCTTCGAGGATCCGTTCCGCTTCGACATCACCCGCGACCCGAACCCGCACATCGCGTTCGGCGGCGGCGGCCCGCACTTCTGCCTCGGGGCCCAGCTCGCCCGCATGGAGATCCGGGTCCTGTTCGAGGAGCTGGCGCGGCGGGTGCCGCACCTCGAGTCGCTCGGTCCGCCCGACCGGCTGCGCTCCAACTTCATCGGCGGGATCAAGCACCTGCCCGTGCGCTTCCACACCGCGTGAGGCGTCGCGACCCAGCGTGAGTTCGCGCGTGGCGCCGTCCGGGGGGACATCGACGCCACGCACGTGAGTGCCATCGACAACCCAGGGGGAGAACATGCAGCGTCTGTTGGCGATCCTGTTCGTGGTGACCGCGCTCGTCGCGGGCGCATGCGGCGCGTCCGGAGAGGGGGACGAACCCGCCGAGGGCTCGACGGAATCCACTGCGGGCGACGACGGCGGGGGCGGCGAACCGGCCGACGCGGCGTCGTTCGGTGACATCGAGGAGCCGCTCTGCGGCGAGGGCGAGTTCAGCGTCGATCCGGCCGAGGCCGGTGCGGGCACCGACAAGCTCTACATCGGCGTGCTGAACGACCGCAGCTCCGAGATCCGACCGGGCCTGAACAAGGTCATGTACGACGCCTCGGTCGCCTACGCCGCCTGGTGCAACGAGCAGGGCGGGATCGGCGGGCTGCCGATCGAGGTCGTCGACCTGGACGCCGCGCTGTTCAACGTCGAGGCCGAGATGACCGAGGCCTGCACCGGGGTCTTCGCGCTGGTGGGCGGCGGGCTCGCGCAGGACTCGCTCGAGTTCTCGGGCAAGGAGGGCAGCGACTTCCACCTGTGCGACATGGTCGACATCCCCGGCTACGCCGTGTCGATCGAGAAGGCGAACTCGAACGGACAGGTGCAGCCCATCCCGAACCCCGGCAGCTCGATCCCGAACACGTGGGTGAGCGACCTCGAGACCACGAACCCCGGGTCGCTCGAGACCTACGGCGTCCTCTGGGGCGAGCTGCCGAACCTCGAGATCATCAAGGACAAGAACGAGGCCGCGGTGGCCGACGTGAGCCCCGAGACCGAGATCGTCGAGGCGCAGACCTACCCGGTGACCGGCGCCAGCGACTGGACCCCGTACGCGCAGAAGCTGATCCAGTCCGGCGCCACCTCGTTCGGCTGGGTCGGCGAGGTGGTCAACCTCTCGAACTTCCTCAAGGCCGTGCGCCAGCAGGGCTGGGAGGGCACCCCGATGCTCGAGGGGAACATGTACGACGAGGTGCTGCTGAACGCAGGACCGGCCGCCGAGGGCGCCGTGATCCGGATAGGGTTCCACCCGCTGGAAGAGGCGGACCAGTGGCCGGCGGTGCAGCAGTACATCGACCTGAACGAGCAGTACGCGCCGGGTGGCGAGATCGGGCAGCTCGGCATGCAGAGCACCTCGGCATGGCTGCTCTTCACGCTCGCGGCCAACGCGTGCGGCGAGGCGAACGACGGCGTCCTGACCCGCACCTGCATCCTCGAGCAGGCGGCCGAGGTCGACGACTGGACCGGGGGCGGCATGCACTCGCCGCAGAACCCCGCCCGCTACGACGAGGTCGAGGCCAGCCCCTGCCAGATGCTGCTCACGGTGAAGGACGGCGAGTTCGTGCGCCTCTACCCGGAGATCGGCGGGACCGACGACGACGGCGACGGGTTCCACTGCCCCGAGGACGGCGTCACGCAGGTGACCGGCGTCGGCGAGGGCAAGATCGACCCCGACCGGCCGATCTAGGGGAGATCCCACCCCTCGGGCCGACCAGGGC
>JAFAFZ010000654.1 GCA_023423215.1 Actinomycetes bacterium | reverse complement strand
CACCAGGACGGCCTGCTCGCTCCAGGCGCCACCGGGACGGTGCCGGTCGCGGGCCGCCCTCGCCACCGCGGCCGCCTCGGCGGCGCCGTCGTCGTGGTCTCGCACGGTGGGCACCGCCCCGTCGGGCCGGTGGGGACGCAGGCGGATGGGCACCCGGTGACCCGCGTCGAGCACGGCGTTGGCGACAGCGAGCACCTGGGGCGTCGACCGGTAGTTGTCCTCCAGGGTGACGGTGCTGCTGCCCGGGAAGTAGCGCTCGAAGTCGGTCAGGTAGCGCGCGTCCGCGCCGTTCCACGCGTAGATCGCCTGGTTCGGGTCGCCGACGGCGCACAGGTCCGAGTCCGGGCCGAGCCACGCGCTGAGCAGCGCGTGCTGCGCCGGGTTCACGTCCTGGAACTCGTCCACGAACAGGTGCCGGAAGCGCCAGTGGCGGGCCGACGCGTAGACCGGGTCCGCCGCCAGGTCCCGTGCCGCCAGGCGGAGCAGGTCGTCGAAGTCCACCAGGCGGCGACGCCGCTTCTCCTCGACGAAGCGCTCGTAGACGTCCGCCACGGCGCCGAGCGCCATCGGTGGGCTGCGGCGAGCGCGGGTCGCCTCCGCGACGTAGGTCTCGGGCGTGACCCGGCGCGCGGCGGCCCACTCGAGCTCGGCCACGACGTCGAGCGGCAGCGTGCGGTCCCGGCTGGAGATCAGGCGGGCGACGAAGCCGACCTTTCGCTCGAGCAGCTCGGGCGGGCGGATGCCGCGCTCCTCCCAGCGCTGGCGCAGCTGTGCGTACGCGATCGAGTGGAAGGTGCCGGCCGTGACGCCGCTGCGCAGGCCGAGGCGGCCGAGGCGCTCGCGCAGCTCTCCGGCCGCCTTGCGCGTGAAGGTGACCGCCAGCACGCGCTGCGGGTCCAGGGTGCCGGTCGCGGCCCGGTGCGCGATGCGGTGGGTCAGCACGCGGGTCTTGCCGGAGCCGGCACCGGCCAGGATGCGCAGCGGCGACGCCTCGGACGTGACCGCCTCGAGCTGCGCCGGGTTCAGGCCGCGGACCAGCGACTGGGGCGTCGGGTCGGTGCTCACGCGCGACGGGGGGAGGGAGCCACGGGGGCGACGGTAGCAGCGGGGTCCGACAGCCTCGCCGGGCACGGCCGCCCGACGCGGCGGTCCACGTCCCGGCCGCTAGGTTGCCGCCGTGATCCAGGTGGCGGAGCCCGAGTTCGAGGAGCTGGTCGCCGACGCGCTCGACGAGCTGCCCGAGCCGCTCGTGCAGATGGTCGACAACCTCGTCGTCGTGGTCGAGGACCGCCATCCGACCGAGGAGCTGCTCGGCCTGTACGAGGGGGTGCCCCTCACCGAGCGCGACGACTACGGCGGCCTCGTCATGCCGGACCGGGTGACCATCTACCGCCTCGCCATCTGCGAGATCTGCGACACCCTCGAGGACGTCGTCGACGAGGTGCTGGTCACGGTCGTCCACGAGGTGGCGCACCACTTCGGCATCGACGACGACGAGCTGCACGAGCTCGGCTGGGCCTGACCGCCCGCTCCGTCGACGTCGCCCGGTCCGACGGTCGGGTCGTCGCGGTCTGCATCAGCCCGTTCCCGGCGGTCGCGGCGGTACGCTCCGCCCGTGGGATTCAGCGCCGACAACCTCCACCGGGACGAGCAGATCGTGCTCGACCTCCACCCGCACTGGATCATGCTCGCCAAGGGCGTCGTCCTGCTGGTGCTGGCCATCGTGCTGGGCGGGTGGGTCATGTGGGGGTGGAACCCCGACGGCACGGTCGGCACCTTCGCGACCGGCGCCTCGGCGGTGCTGGTCATCGCTGCGCTACTCTACTTCCTGCAGCGCTGGATCGCCTGGATCTCGACCAACTTCGTCGTCACCACGGACCGCTGCATCTACCGCGAGGGCATCGTCTCCAAGCGCGGCATCGAGATCCCGCTCGAGCGCATCAACACCGTGTTCTTCAACCAGGGCGTCATCGACCGCCTCGTGAAGGCGGGTACGCTGACCATCGAGTCCGCCGGCGAGCACGGCGTGCAGACCTTCGAGGACGTGCGCAACCCCGTCGCGGTGCAGCAGGAGCTGTACCAGCAGATGGAGGACAACGAGAACCGGAAGTTCGACCGGGTCCGTTCGCCGGCGACCCAGCTCTCGGTCGCCGACGAGATCGCCAAGCTCGCCGCGCTGCGCGACCAGGGCCACCTCACCCAGGCCGAGTTCGAGGCGCACAAGGCGACGCTCCTGCAGCAGGGCGGTCAGCCGCCCGCCGCACCGCCCGCCTGAGCGCGGCGAGCACCCTCAGCTCGTCGTGACGTCGAGCTGGACGGTCGCGCCGCCGCTCGGCTCGACGAGCCACCCGTCGAGCTGCACCCCCGGGTCCGCCAGCGCGACCACGCACCCGCCGAAGCCGGCACCGGTGAGTCGCGCGCCGTGCACGCCCGGGATCGACCGCAGGTGCGCGACCAGCTCGTCGAGCACCGGGGTCGACACCTCGTAGTCGTCGCGCAGCGAGCGGTGGCTCTCGTCCATTAGCCGGCCGCACGCGGCGAGGTCGGCCCGCTCGAGGGCCTCGGCGAAGTCCTCGACGCGAGCGCACTCCGTGCGCACGTGCCGGGCGCGACGCCGCAGCACCGGGTCCTCGAGCTGCTCGATCCGGTCGAGCGGTGCGCTGCGCAGCGGCCCGACCAGCGCC
>JAFAFZ010000532.1 GCA_023423215.1 Actinomycetes bacterium | reverse complement strand
GCGATGCCGAACACGACCTTGCCGGTCGGTCGGGTCCAGGTCACGAGCAGCAGCGCGGCGAGCACCGCGACCGCGATGCGCAGCGCCTGGAGGTGCGCCCCCACCCAGGCCGGCACGGGGCCGAGCTCGACGGTGCTGCCGATGCCCGCGCCGCCACGACCGAGCAGGCGGTCCCACAGCGCCCGGACCCAGACCGCGGCGCGTGACGGACCGCCGAGCCATGCCGCGACGAGCAGCACGGCGCCGATGGCGAACAGCACGCGGAACGCCTGGTAGAGGAACCGGGTGAGGGTGTCGAAGACGGCGGCGGCCGCGGTCTGGTCGACGCTGGACGGCAACGCCGACAGGTACTCGGACCGTGCGACGTTCAAGGCGAGGAGCGTCAGCACCATCGACACCGCGATGCCCACGCCCACCCGCAGCACGCCCTTGCGGCGGTCGGCCGCGGCGAACACGGCGCCCACGAACAGGGCGAGCGCCGCGATCACCGACAGCCACGAGATCCGGTCGAGCCAGCGCACCTGGTTCTGCAGGTCCGCCAGCTGCGGCGAGTCGATGAGCGTGTACTCGATGTTGATCTTCTCGGCCGGCACGCGGGAGCTGATGTCGGTCCCGAACTGCTGGTCGAGCCGCTCGAGCACCCGTTGCACCAACGGGCCCAGCGAGATGACCACCTTGCCGTTGTTGGTGTCGATCACCTCGCCCTTGCGACCGGTGAGGACCGCCACGAGGCTGTCGTGGCCGACCTCGTTCGCCTCTCGCCACAGCCGCTCGAACTGCTCCGAGCGCAACGCCCGGGTCGTGGCCTCGTGCACCAGGGTGGTCGCGCCCGCCGCGATCGGTGCGGCCAGGAACTGCGCGTTCTCGGGCAGGGCCTGCTGCGCCAGCGCCTGCACGTCGATCTCGTCGGTGATCACGTTCGTGATGCGGTTGGCCAGCGGGTCGAGCACGGCGCGGTCCGTGCCGAGCGGCTCGACGGTCCGGAGGTAGCGGTCCGTGTCCAGGATCTGGTTGCGGGTCCAGACCGTGATCGTGGCGAGCGGCAGCAGCAGCGCACCGAGCACGACGAGGCTGATGCAGAGCACGGTGCGTCGCTTCGTCGAGCGCACCGCCTCGTGCTGCTCGGTCGCCGTGGCCACCTCGGCGCGCAGCTCGGCGTTCTCGGCGCGCAGCCGGGCGAGCTCGGCCTGCGCGTCCGGCTCCTGCTCGTCCTGGGAGTCCTGGCTCGTGTCGTCCTGCACCATGCGCTCCGGTCTCTGTGGCGGTCGGGCTGCGGGGTCCGGCGGTGTGCCGTCCCCCGTTCGGCCGGTCGGGCTGGATGTCGAGGTGTCGCGCGCCCCCACGCGATCCCATCGTCCTTCGGTGTAGCTCGACGCGACATCACCCTACGTGGATGATCCGCTCACGGAGCGGCTCCACGTAGTCTTCGACCATGTCCACGTCGAGGGGATCGGCCACGGCCGAGGAGGGGGCGACGAAGCCGGACCGCGCGCCGCTGGTCCTGCTGGCGCTCATCCTGGTCGCTGCCGTCGCGAACCTGAACCTGGCCGTCGCGAACGTGGCGCTGCCCGACATCGGCAAGGCGTTCGACGCGTCGCAGACGTCGCTCGACCTGGTGGCGGTCGGCTACTCGCTCGGCCTGGCCGCGTCGGTGCTGTACCTGGGCGCGCTGGGCGACCGCCACGGACGCAAGATGATGCTCGTCGCCGGCGTGGCGCTCTCGGTGCCCGCCTGCCTGCTCGCGGCCTTCGCCCCGAACGAGTACGTGCTGGTCGCGGCCCGGCTGCTCGGCGGTCTGTCGGCCGGCATGGCCTACCCCACCACGTTGGCCCTCATCACCGCACTGTGGGCCGGGGCGCCGCGGACGAAGGCGATCGCGCTCTGGTCCGCCCTCGGCGGCGCGCTCAGCGCCGTCGGCCCGCTCGTGGCCGGCTACCTGCTCGGGCACTTCTGGTGGGGCTCGGTGTTCCTGATCACCCTGCCGCTCGCGGCCGTCGCCCTGGCGCTGGCCGTCGTGCTGGTGCCGGCGCACGTGCACGAGACGACCGAGCCGGTCGACAACCTGGGTGGCGTGCTCTCGGTCGTCGCGGTGGCGACCCTCGTGCTGGGCATCAACCTGGCGCCCGTGCCCGATCGCGGCACCGTCGCCCTCGGGCTCATGGCTGTCGCGCTCGCCGCCGGCGTCGCCTTCGTGCTGCGCCAGAGCGTCGCGGCCAACCCGCTCTACGACCTGCACGTCGCGGCCCGCCGCACCTTCTGGGTGGCAGCCGTCGCCGGCATCATCGTCTTCGGTTCGCTGATGGGCGCGATGTTCGTGGGCCAGCAGTTCCTGCAGAACGTGTTGGACTACTCGACGCTCGAGGCGGGTGCGGCGATCCTGCCGGCGGTCGTCGGCATGGTCATCGTCGCCCCCCGTTCCGCGAAGCTCGTCGAGGCGAAGGGCGCTCGCTCCACGCTGCTCGTCGGCTACGTCTTCTGCCTCGGCGGGTTCGTCGTCATGTTGCTGCTCTGGGGCGATGGCAGCCACTACTGGCAGGTCGGTCTGGCCTACGCGCTCGTCGGCATCGGCGTCGGCTTCGCGGGCACTCCGGCCTCGCACTCACTGACCGGTTCGGTGCCGGTCACCCGGGCCGGCATGGCGTCGGGCACCGCGGACCTGCAGCGCGACCTGGGCGGAGCGATCATGCAGTCGATCCTGGGCGCGCTGCTGACGGCCGGGTACGCCGCGGCGGTCGCCAGCGCGATCGCCGGATCGCCCGACGCGTCGAAGGTGACCGACGACGTGCAGGCGCAGCTGACCAAGTCCTTCGCCAGCGCCGAGGCGACCGCGTCGCAGTACCCCCAGTACGCCGATCAGATCACCGCGGCGGCGCGCGAGTCCTTCGTGCAGGGCCAGGACTGGGCCTACTTCGCAGGCATCGTCGCCATCCTCGCCGGCGGTGTGCTGGTCGCCCTGGCCTTTCCCCGCCACGACGACGAGGTGCGCCTGCTCGGCGAGTACGCCGCGGCCGACGCCGCAGCGGCCACCCCGGCACCGTGAGCGCGGCGCCGTGAGCACCGGCGAGGACCGGGTCGACGAGCTGTGGGACCTGGAGCAGCTGCGGCAGCTGAAGGCGCGCTACTTCCGGGCGGTCGACACCAAGGACTGGGACCTGCTGCGCACGGTGCTGACCGAGGACGCCGTGCTCGAGGTCGCCGGCGGTCGCCGCGAGGGCTGCGACGAGATCGTGCGCGTCATGCAGCAGCGGCTCGGCCCGCTCGTCACGGTGCACCACGGGCACATGCCCGAGCTGGCGCTGACCGGACCCGACGCCGCGACGGGCGTCTGGGCGATGGACGACCTGCTGGTCGGCCCCGTCGACCCGGGAGGGCCGAGCCTGCGCCGCCACGGCTTCGGCCACTACCACGAGCAGTACGTGCGACTCGACGGCGCGTGGCGCATCCGCCACCTCCGCCTGGTGCGCATCGAGGTGCCGGAGGGCTGAGCACCGCAGCGCTCGGGGCTGCCCGGTCCGGACGGCGAGGTCCGGGGCGGCCCGGTCCGAGGCGGCCCGGTCTGGACGGCCGGTTTGGACGGCGCTGGATGCGGGGTACACAGCGACCGTTCCGCCAGCCCGACCAAGGAGTCACGTCATGCGCGGTCTCAGCCTGTTCCTCCTCGCCCTCGGCGCGATCCTCACCTTCGCCACCAACTTCCTCATCGACGGCGTCGACCTGAACGCGGTCGGCATCATCCTGATGGTGGTCGGCGGCATCGGTCTGGTGCTCGGCCTGCTCCGCGGGAGCTCGACCCGGGTGGAGCGCCAGGTCTCCTCGGACGGCCGCACGCTGGTCGAGGACCGGCGCAGCGCCGGCTACTGACCCGCCTCGTCCGCCACCGATCCCACCGGCACGGCCGTCCCGAGCGTCGACTCGGGGCGGCCGTCGTCGTTCCCGTCGGCCGATGCCTCGTCGCGACGGGTGCGCCGTCGCACCGACCAGAGCGATCCCATCAGGCCGATGACGCCGACCGCGAGGAGCAGCGCGCCGAACATCCACTCGCCGTCCGGCGCCTGGCCGAAGCCGAGCGAGCCGGTGCGCAGACCGATGGCGCCGGCGGCGCAGACGAGGACGAACTCGCCGGCGACGAAGCCGACCAGGTCGAGCTCATGACTGGACACGGAACACCTCCAGGACTCCTGCGGACACGTCGACGTCGAGCGAGAGCCGGGGCGATCCCGGCTCACCGAGCACCGTGACGGTGTGGCGGGTGCCATCGCCATCCCGGTCCCCCGGCACCTCGACGGGGTCGGGGAACCACCAGTCCTGGCCGCCGTCGGCCAGGTTCCCCCGGATCTCGGCCTGCTCCGGCACGGGCACGCCCTCGGTCACCGGCTCGCCGGCGTCGTAGCGCCAGAGCTCGCCGGCGTCGATAGTCGCGTCGAGCACGCGCGACCAGTCCTCGGGCCCCACCCCCAGCGCCAGGCCCACGCCCAGCGACATCGACGTGACCAGGCGGACCGCCTCGTCCCGTGTGCCGCCGTCGGTGACGTCGAGCCGGGTCAGGTCCAGGCGCGCCGCGCCGACCCCGAGGCGGTGCTCGTCGCGCAGCTCCTCGACCGACGTCGGGGTCCAGGTGCGCTCGCCGAACCCGCCGCGCACGTCGAGCCGATCGATCGCCGCGCTGGTCAGCACGACGGGGGCGAGCAGCACGCCGAGCACGGCCAGGCCCCGAGCCCGACCGAACCAGGTGCTGATGAGCAGGCCCAGGC
>JAFAFZ010000523.1 GCA_023423215.1 Actinomycetes bacterium | reverse complement strand
CTCCGGCACCCGCCCCCGCGCCGCTGCCCGCCTCGCCGCCCAGCTCCGGTGCCGCCGGCGCGATCGCCGCGGCGCAGTCGATGCTCGGCGTGCCGTACCGCTACGGCGGGTCGACGCCGTCCGGCTTCGACTGCTCGGGCCTCATGCTGTGGTCCTGGGCCCAGGTCGGCGTCTCGCTGCCGCGCACCTCGGGTGCCCAGCGCTCGGCGACCCAGCGCATCACCCGCGACCAGCTGCAGCCGGGCGACCTCGTCTTCTACGGCAGCCCGGTCTCGCACGTCGGCATGTACGTCGGCGGCGGCCAGATGATCCACTCGCCCCACACCGGCGACGTCGTGAAGATCTCGCCGATCGACCGCATGGGCGGCAAGGTGATGAGCTTCGGCCGCATCGGCTGACGCGGACCCTCGACCGTCGCTCGCAGCCCCGACGCCGACGCTGCTCAGGTGCCGGCGAGGCGGGCGATGACCGGGGCCATGTCGTCGAGCGACGACGCGGACAGGCCGATGGTCGAGATGCCGAGCAGCTCGCGCCGCTCGACGAGGTCGTCGACGATCTGATCGACCGTGCCGCACAGCGCATGGGGCGAACGGCGCGCCTCGTCCGGCGTCATGCCGAAGCCCTCGGCGAACAGGTCGAACATCGCGTCCCGGTCGTCGCTCACGATCGCCAGGTGCACCCGGGTCTGCAGCTCGATGTCCGCGAACCGCTCGCCGGCGGACGCACGCACGATCTCGATCTTGTCGAGCGTCGCCTGCTCGGTCGCGCTCACGCCGGCCCGTGCGTCGATGACGCCGGCGGGCAGCGCGGGGTTGAGCCCGACGATGTCCGCCCACCGCCCGGCGACGGCCAGCACCTTGGCGCCACCGCCGCCGATCACGATCGGCGGACGAGGCGACTGCGCCGGCTTCGGCAGCCCCTCGAGCCCCGTCACCCGGTAGTTCGCACCCTCGTGGTCGACCGGGCCGTCGGCCCACAGGCGCGTGATGAGCGACAGCGCCTCCTCCAGCCGCTCGATGCGCACGCCCGGCCGGTCCATCGGGATGCCGGCGGTCTCGTAGTCGTGGGTCATCCACCCGGCGCCGATGCCGAACTCGAGGCGGCCGCCCGAGAGCACGTCGACCGTCGCCGCCTCCTTCGCCAGGACGACCGGGTGCCGGTAGTCGTTCGCGAAGACCAGCGAGCCCATGCGCAGGGTCGTGGTCGCGTCGGCGACGGCCATCAGACCGGCGATCGGCGCGACCTGGTCGTCCAGGTGGTCGGCCAGGGTCAGCACCGAGACGCCGAGGTCCTCGGCGCGTCGTGCGAGCGGTCGAAGCTCGTCGGGGTGCGACAACCGGGAGGCCTGGATCGTGAAGCGGAAGGGTCGTGGGGAGGGGGCGGACGTCCGGGGGGAGGGGGCTGACATCGGCGACGACGGTAGCGCCGCGCCCCCGCACGGCTCGAAAGGTGGCGACCGTGCACGTTCGGGGTCCGTGGCGGGTGGGGTTGGCTAGCGTCGCCCCATGCCGACCGACCCGCTCGACGACTTCGCCCGCACCACCTTCACCTTCGCGGGGAAGCGTCGCACCGTGTACCGGGCGGGTGAGGGCACGGCGGTCATCGTGATCGCCGAGATCCCCGGCATCACCCCGAAGGTCGCCGACTTCGCCCGCAAGGTGGTCGAACGGGGACACACCGTCTACATGCCGTCGCTCTTCGGCGCGGACGGCGCCGAGGGCACGGTGGGTCAGGTCGCCAAGGTCGCGCCGAAGGTCTGCGTGTCGAAGGAGTTCCGGGCGTTCGCGCTGCGCACGACGCCGCCGGCGATCGACTGGCTGCGCGCCCTGGCCCGACACGCCCACGCGGAGTGCGGCGGCCCGGGGGTCGGCGCGGTGGGTATGTGCTTCACCGGCGGATTCGCGCTCGGCATGTCCGTCGAGCCCGCGCTGCTGGCGCCGGTGCTGTCCCAGCCGTCGCTGCCCATCGGGTTCGGCGCGAAGCGGCGCGGCGACCTGGCCATCTCGGACTCGGACCTGCTGGAGGTGATCGAGCGCACCCAGACCGAGGACCTCTGCGTGCTGGGCGTGCGGTTCAGCCACGACCCGCTCTCGCCGGCGGACCGCTTCCGCTCGCTGCGCCGCATGCTCGGCGACGCCTTCATCGGCGTGGAGATCGACTCGTCGAAGGGGAACCCGTGGGGGCACCGCAACGCGGCCCACTCGGTGCTCACCGAGGACCTGGTCGACGAGCCCGGCCAGCCCACCCACGAGGCGCTCGTGCAGGTGCTCGACTTCCTGGACGAGCGACTGGCGGTGGCCGCACCCGCGGCGGACTGACCGACGGGCCCGGCAGCCCGCGGCGCCCCGAGGCTGTCCGAGGGCACCGGTAGTCTGGGCCGGATGCCTGCTGACGACCTCCTCGACGGCCTCAACCCGGCGCAGTTCGAGGCCGTCACCCACCAGGAGGGGCCGCTCCTCGTGGTCGCCGGTGCGGGCTCGGGCAAGACGCGTGTGCTCACCCACCGAATCGCGCACCTGATCGAGGCGCATCACGTGTCGCCGTTCCAGGTGCTGGCCATCACCTTCACCAACAAGGCCGCCCAGGAGATGCGCGAGCGCATCGGTCGTCTGGTCGGCCCCGTCGCCCAGAAGATGTGGGTGTCGACGTTCCACTCGGCCTGCGTGCGCATCCTGCGGCGGGACGCCCAGCTGCTCGGCTACCCGTCGCAGTTCAGCATCTACGACCAGGCCGACGCCGTCCGCCTGACCAGCTACGTGCTGCGGGACCTGGGCATCGACCCCAAGCGGTTCACGCCGCGATCGGTGCACGCCGCCATCTCGTCCGCGAAGAACGACGGCATCGACGCCCCCGACTTCGCCGAGCGGGCCCAGGTCATCCACGAGCGTCGCATCGCCGAGGTCTACGCCGAGTACCAGGCGCGCCTGCGTCGAGCGGGTGCGATGGACTTCGACGACCTGCTCTCGGTCACGGTCGAGCTGCTGCGCACCCAGCCCGAGGTCCTGGCGCACTACCAGGAGCGCTTCCAGCACGTGCTGGTCGACGAGTACCAGGACACCAACACCGTCCAGAACGACCTGGTCATGCTGCTGGGCGAGGAGCATCGCAACGTCTGCGTGGTGGGCGACTCGGACCAGTCGGTGTATGCCTTCCGAGGCGCCGACATGCGCAACATCCTCGAGTTCGAGGCGGCGTTCCCCGACGCCACGGTCGTGGTGCTCGAGCAGAACTACCGCTCGACCCAGACGATCCTCGACGCCGCCAACGCGGTCATCGCGCACAACGCGGCCCGCAAGCCGAAGGACCTCTGGACCGAGTCCGGCTCGGGTGATCCGATCGTGCGGTTCCAGGGCGAGGACGAGATCGACGAGGCGCAGTGGATCGCCCGGGAGCTCACCCGCCTCCACGACGGCGGCGACCAGCGCTGGTCCGACATGGCGGTCTTCTACCGGACGAACGCGCAGAGCCGCGTCATCGAGGAGCAGCTGCTGCGCAGCGGCATCCCGTACCGCGTGGTCGGCGGCACCCGGTTCTACGACCGGCGCGAGATCAAGGACGCGATGGCCTACCTGAAGGCCGTCGTGAACACCACCGACGAGGTCAGCGTGAAGCGGGTCCTCAACACGCCCAAGCGTGGCGTCGGTGACCAGACCGTCGGGCGGCTCGACGCGTTCGCCCGCTCGCACGGCATCACGTTCGTCGACGCGCTGCGCCGCTGGGACGAGGCGGGCGTGTCCCCGCGCTCGGCGCGTGGCATCGAGTCGTTCCTGAACCTGCTCGACGAGGTCGCCACCGAGCTCGAGGACGGCCCCGCGAAGGTGATCGAGTCGATCCTCGCTCGCAGCGGCTACCTCGCCGAGCTCGAGGCGGACCGCAACATCGAGAACGAGTCGCGCATCGAGAACCTGGCCGAGCTCGTCGGCATGGCCCGGGACCACACCACCGTCGACGAGTTCCTCGAACAGGTCTCGCTGGTGGCGGACACCGATCAGCTGCCCGATCCCGACGACCCGTCCGAGACCGGCGTCGTCATGATGACGCTGCACGCCGCGAAGGGCCTCGAGTTCCCCGTGGTGTTCATGGCCGGCATGGAAGAGGGCGTCTTCCCGCACATGCGGGCCCTGACGGAGCCGGCCGAGCTCGAGGAGGAGCGGCGCCTCTGCTACGTGGGCATCACCCGTGCCCGGCAGCGCCTGTACCTGTCGCACGCGTGGTGCCGGACGCTGTTCGGCGGCACGCAGTACAACCCGCCCAGCCGCTTCATGGGTGAGATCCCCGCGGAGCTGATCGAGGAGTCCGCCGCCAGCCGGACGCGCCAGTCGCGCTCCGAGGGGTCACGCGGCCGCTCGGGCGGCTGGGAGGCGACGTCGTGGTCGCCGAGGGGGCGTGAGCGTGCGGTCGACCGGGCGATGCGTCCGGCTCCGCCCTCGCCGAGCCACGCGCACGAGCTCGGCTTCAAGGCGGGCGACGACGTGCGCCACAACGTCTGGGGCGAGGGCATCGTGCTGATGGTCGAGGGCTCGGGCGACAAGGCCGAGGCCGTGGTGAACTTCGCGACCGTTGGCGAGAAGCGCCTGCTGCTGTCCTGGGCCCCGCTGGAGAAGGCATGACGATCCCCCGTTCGCTGCTCGGGCGGGTCGACCTGCTGGTCCGCCGCCCCGGCACGCTCGCGGACCTGGCGCTGCGCCTGGCCGAGGTGCACGGCGACCGGCGCTTCGTCACCGAGGCCGCCGAGACGGGTCGCCCCCGCTCGCTGACCTACACCCAGGCGGCCGAGCGGGTCACCCGGTGGTCGGCCGCGATCCACGCACGCAGCGACCAGGGGCGGCCGGTCGTCATCGCGACGCCGAACGGCATCGACCAGTTCCTGCTCTGCCTTGCGGTGGCCGCCGCCGGGGGCCTGCCCGCCCCGGTGAACCCGCAGATGAGCGAGGCCGAGGTCGACCACGTCATCGCCGACTCCGGCGCCACGCTGGTCATCCGGGACCCCGGCGAGCTGGCGCGTGGCAAGGGCTCGCGGGTCGACGTCAGCGACGGCGCCTTCGTCGCCACGCCGGACCCCGACGACGTCGGTGCGCTCTTCTACACCTCGGGCACCACGGGACGTCCCAAGGGGGCCGAGCTGACGCACCGCGCGCTGGTCGGCCAGGTGTCGCTGGCGGCCGCGTGGCCCTCGACGTTCCGCCACGACGAGATCGTCCTGTCGCTGCCGATCGCCCACATCATGGGCTTCGTCGCGGTGCTCGGACCGGCGATCGCCGGCATCCCGATCTACCTGCTGCCCAGGTTCTCGCCCACCCGGGTCCTGGACGCGATCGAGCAGCGGCGCTGCTCGGCCTTCATGGGCGTGCCCGCCATGTACCGCACGCTGCTCGAGGCCGGCGCCGCGGACCGCGACCTGCGTTCGGTCCGCGTGTGGATCAGTGGCGCGGACGTCATGCCGACCGAGGTCGCGCTGCAGTTCAAGCGCTTCGGCGCCAGCGCGACCATCCCCGGCATCGGTTCCGTCGGCGAGGCCGCGTTCGTCGAGGGCTACGGCATGGTCGAGGTCGGCGGCAACGTCGCCACGAAGTTCTCGCCGCCGTTGCTGCCCTGGGGGCTGGGCGAGTCGCTCGGCTGGACGATGCCCGGCTGGCACTTCAAGGTCGCCGACGAACGCGGCAAGGGCGTGCTGCCCGGCCAGGTGGGCGAGCTGCGCCTGAAGGGTCCCGGCGTGCTCCGTGGCTACTGGGGCGACGAAGCCGCCACGAACGCAGCGCTGACCGACGACGGCTGGCTGCGCACGGGCGACCTGGTGCGCTCGGGCCCCTTCGGCACCGTCCTGTTCCAGGGCCGCGCCAAGGCGGTCATCAAGTCCGGCGGCTACTCGGTGTACCCGCTCGAGGTCGAGGCCGACCTGGAGGACCACCCCGACGTGCTCGAGGCAGCGGTGGTCGGCGCGCCGGACGACACCCTGGGCGAGGTGCCCGTCGCCGCGGTGCGGCTGCGTCCCGGCGCGACGGTCACGGCGCCCGAGCTGCTGGTCTGGGCGGGCGTGCGCATGGCGCAGTACAAGGCGCCGCGGCAGGTGGTCGTGGGCGACGACCTGCCACGCACCGGCACCCGCAAGGTCCACCGCGACCGCCTCCTGCCGCTCTTCGTGCAGGCGCCGACGTGAGCACCGACGGCGAGGCGCCGGTCGACCGCACGCCGGCGCTGTTCGTGCCGCACGGCGA
>JAFAFZ010000491.1 GCA_023423215.1 Actinomycetes bacterium | reverse complement strand
GGGTTGACCTGGTCCATGAACTGCGACAGCTGGGAGGTCCCGAAGAACTCCTTGATGGCCGCGACCACGGGGCGGATGTTGATGAGCGTCGTCGGCGTGATCGCCTCGACGTCCTGGGTGGTCATGCGCTCGCGGACGACCCGCTCCATGCGGGACAGGCCGATGCGGACCTGGTTCTGGATGAGCTCGCCGACGCTGCGGATGCGGCGGTTGGCGAAGTGATCCTGGTCGTCGAGGCGGTAGCCGTGGGTGCCGGCCGCCAGGTTGAGCAGGTAGGTCGTCGAGGCGAGGACCTCGCAGCGGCTGAGCACCGGCTGGTCGACCTCGGGCACGTCGAGGCGGTCCTTGAGCTGCGGGAACAGCTCCTGGAGCCGCTCGATCTCCGGGCCGAGCTTGCGGTTCAGCTTGTAGCGACCCACACGGGACAGGTCGTAGCGGCGCGGCTCGAAGAAGGCGTTGTTGAAGTAGTTGCGCGCCGAGTCCGGCGTGGCGGGCTCACCGGGCCGCGCACGCTTGTAGATCTCGATCAGGGCCTCTTCCTGGGTGACGACGACCTCTCGGTCCTTCTCCCACTGGCCCTCGAGGAAGTCGAAGTGGCGCACGAAGGCGTCCAGGAAGCCCGGGAAGTTCTCCTCGTCGTAGCCGAGCGCGCGCAGCAGCAGGAACAGCGACAGGCGGCGCTTGCGGGCGACGCGGGTGCCGGCGGTCGGGTCCTTGCCCGGCTTCTGCTCGACGTCGAACTCGATCCACTCGCCGCGGTAGGGGTGGATGGTGCCGGTGACGAGCTGGTGCTTGGAGAGGTTGCGCAGGCGGAACCGCTCACCCGGCTGGAAGATGACGCCCGGCGACCGGACCAGCTGGGACACCACGACGCGCTCGGTGCCGTTGATGATGAAGGTGCCCTTCTCGGTCATCATCGGGAAGTCCCCCATGAAGACCGTCTGCTCCTTGATCTCGCCGGTGGTGGCGTTCATGAAGCGGGCGCGGGCGAAGATCGGGGCGGAGAAGGTCATGTCCTTCTCCTTGCACTCCTCCACCGTGAACTTCGGCGGCGGGCGCAGGTCCTCGTCGAAGGGGTCGAACTCCAGCTCGAGACTCAGCGTCTCGGTGAAGTCCTTGATCGGCGAGATGTCCCGGAAGGCATCGGCGAGACCGTGCTCGACGAACCACTGGAACGACTTCCGCTGGATGGCGATGAGATCCGGGAGTTCGAGGACCTCGTCGAGGTTCGCGAACGAATAGCGGTCCCGGATGGTGACGCGAGAGGACAAGGGCTTACTCCCCGTGGACGCAAGCGAGTGGTGGGCGTGTGCAGGACCCGGGGCGCGCACCGCTCAACGGAAAGGTTCCGGGGAGGGGCGGACAGCAGGGCACGGCAACCGATCAGTCTACGCGGCGCCCCCTGGGGGGTCAAGGCAACGGCCCGACTCGACCCGTGCGACCCTGAGGGTCCACCGGGGAGTCCGGGGCTGTGCTGCCGACCGTTCCCGGCCGGCTGGTGCTGGCTGACCGCCACGCCGGACGGTTCCGGCTGACGCGGCGAACATCGTACGAAGGGGTCCCTCCGGGGTCAAGCACCTGTCGCCGCTCCGAGCGTCCGGCGCCGGACGCGACACGGGAGCCGCCGGAGCGGCTCCCGTGCGCTACTGCTCGGTCGCGGGACGTGGTCCCGCGCAGGTCACTTGACCTCGACGCTGGCCCCGGCGCCCTCGAGGGCTTCCTTGGCCTTGTCGGCGTCGTCCTTGGAGACGCCCTCGAGGACGGCCTTGGGAGCCGACTCCACGAGGTCCTTGGCCTCCTTGAGCCCGAGGCTCGTGAGACCGCGCACCTCCTTGATGACCTGGATCTTCTTGTCACCGGCGTCGGTGAGCACCACGTCGAAGGAGGTCTTCTCCTCCGCCTCTTCCGCCGCACCGCCACCGCCACCGGCGGGGGCAGCCGCCGCGACGGCCACGGGGGCCGCAGCGGTCACGCCGAAGCGCTCCTCGAACGCCTTCAGGAGCTCGGAGAGCTCGAGGACGGTGAGGTTCGCGATCGAGTCGAGGATCTCTTCGTTGGTCGCCATGTTCATTGCTCCTGTTCCGCCGCGGCGTCGTCCGCCGGGGTGTCATCGCTTGCCGCGTCGGCCGTGTCACCCGCGTCGGCGGGGGTCTCGTCGGCCGCTGCTGCGGGGGTCTCTTCTTCGTCGGCCGGGGCGGGTGCCTCGTCCGTGGTCTCGGCGTCGGCCGGAGCCGCGTCGGTCGGGGCGCCGGCAGCGCCGCCGGCCTCGATCAGGGCCTGCAGCCCGTACGCGAACTTGGCGGGGACCGCCTGCAGCAGGGCTGCGAACTCGCGCATCGGAGCGGCCATGCCGCCCGCCAGTCGTGCCAACAGCTCTTCACGCGGTGCGACGTTCGCCAGCGCCTTCGCGCTGTCGGCGTCGAGCACGTGGGTGCCCAACAGGCCGCCCTTGACGACGAGCAGCGGGTTCGACTTCGCGAACGCCTGCAGCGCCTTGGCCACCATGACGGCGTCGCCCGGCGTGCCGTCGGGCTTCTGCCCCACGAACGCCAGCGCCGTCGGGCCGGTCAGGTCGCCCTCCAGGTCCGCTTCGATGTCGAGGTCCTTGGTGGCCCGACGCACCAACGTGTTCTTGTACACGCGGTACTCGCCACCGGCGGCGCGCAGGTTCTCGCGCAGCTCGGCCAGCTCTCGGACCTTCAGACCCCGGTACTCGGTGAACAGGACGGCATCGGCGCTCTCGAACTTCTCTCGCACCTCGTCGACCACGGCCACCTTCTCGGGCCTCGGGTTCTCCATTGACACCTCCTCTCTTCTCAGCTCGGGAGGATCGGGCGCCGCACAGCGGACGCCCCCCTCGACCGAGCCGGTCGTGGTGTCTGGAGTGTCCACCTGCCCAGGCGGGCCCGTGCGGGCCCTTTCAGGACGACGGCCGTGTGCACGACCGCCGAGCCACCGTGGGGTCTCTGGCGAAGCAAGATCCTCGGTTGTGGTTGCGCGACCGGCCGCGCAGGCGGACGGACGCGATCGGCCAGGCTACGGCGTGCAGCCCCGGGTGCGCCAACGCGCAAGGGATACCGTGAGCCGATGCACGCCCTCGGCATCGACATCGGCTCCTCGAACACCAAGGTCGTGCTCGTCGACGCGGCCGCCCGGGTGGTCGCCGCCGCGTCCCGGCCGCTGCGCACCGAGCACCAGGGCGTCGCCGTCCTGCAGGACCCGGACCACGTCTGGGACGAGGTCCGCGCCGCGATCCGGGCGGTGCGCGCCGCCGCCCCGGACGCCGCGGCCGACCTGGCGACGATCGGCGTCTGCAGCCAGTACTCCTCGATCGTGCCGGTCGGCGCGGACGGGCGGGCCGTCGGGCCGATCCTCATGTACCTCGACACCCGCGGCGGCGACCGCTGCTGGCAGATCATGGAGCGCCACCCCGAGGCGTTCGCGACCTTCGTCGAGCGCCACGGCATCCCCCCGATCGGCGGCGGGCTGTCGCTCGCGCACCTGCTGCACCTGCAGCTCGACGAGCCCGCGACCTTCGAGCGCACCTCGGTGCACCTCGAGGTGATGGACCTGGTGAACCTGCGCCTGACGGGCCGTGCAGCCGCGACGCAGTGCACGGCGTTCGCGTCGCAGCTCTGCGACAACCGGACCGTCGGCACGACGGGCTACGACCCGGAGCTGGTGCGCCTGTCGGGGGTGGACCCGACGCGGCTGCCCGAGCTGATCGGCATCGACGACGTCGTCGGCCCGCTGCGCGACGAGGTCGCCGACGACCTGGGGCTGCCTCGGGGCGTCGAGGTCCGCGCCGGGATGAACGACACCCACGCCGGGGCGTTCGCGACCGGGGCGCTGCACGTCCGCCCGGACGACGGCGAGCACCGTGCCGGCGTCGTCGTCGGCACCACCGCCGTGCTGATCGACGCCGCGCCGGTGCACGCGGTCGACCTGGAGCACGAGGTCCTGACCATGCCGGCGCCGGTGCTCGACCGGCACCTCGTGATGGCCGAGAACGGCGTCGCCGGACGCGCCGTCGAGCACGTCCTGGACCTGCTCTCCCCCACCCCCGCCCCCGGCACGGGTCCCTTCGACGAGCTCGACGGGGCGCTCACCCGCTCCGCGCCGGGTGCCGGCGGGCTGCTGTTCCTGCCGTGGCTGGCGGGGTCGATGTCGCCGCGGGCCGATCCCACGATGCGCGGCGGCTTCCTCGGCATGTCGCTCACGACGAGTCGCGACGACGTCCTGCGGTCGGTGCTCGAGGGCACCGCGCACAACCTGGCGTGGCTGCTCCCGGCGGTCGAGGCGCTCGCCGGTCGCCCGGCGGACTGCCTGGTGTTCGGCGGTGGCGGTGCGCGGTCGCGCGCGTGGGC
>JAFAFZ010000298.1 GCA_023423215.1 Actinomycetes bacterium | reverse complement strand
GCCGTACCCAGCCGAGCCACCCGGGAAGCGGGCGTTCTCGTCGCCGCCGGTCCCGCCGCCGCCGATGCGGGCCACGAGCGAGTAGGCCGACGCCTTCGGGGCGCCCTGGCCGACGATGCGCGTGGCCCTACCGCCGGGACCCGCCGTGCCGTCGTAGTCGGCCCCGCCGCCGGCCCCGCCGCCACCACCGATGACGGTGAAGTCGAGCGTGCGCCCAGCGGGGATCGTCACGGAGCTGCCGTTCGACACGGTGATCGGCGTCGCCGCGGCAGCGGCCGGACTGGCGAAGCTGTCGATCACCAGCGGTGCGGCGCCGATCGCACCCACCGCGCCGAGCTGCTGCAGCGCCCGCCGACGTCCGATGGCACCGTCACCCTCGCCCTCGCGCGCGTCCGATCCGAGTTCCTTGTCCGCTTCCGCACTCATGCCCCATGCCCCTTGATCAATCTTCGGGGAAAGGTAACAGGTGGTTCAGGAAGTTGTCCCGTGCGGATCTCTGGGCAGATCCCTGACCGGGCCCGTGGCCGGTCAGATGAAGAGCGAGACGGAGCCGCTCTGGCCGTTCTGGCCGGTTCCGTCGCTCCCTGTGCCGTTGCCGCCGACGCCGGCGCCCGAGGACGGGTTGGTCCACACCGCGTTGACGGTGCCGGACGCGATGCCCGAGCCGGAGCCACCGCCGCCGCCCGCGCCGTCCTGCGAGGTGAACGACCCGCCGCCGCCCTCACCGCCGCTGCCGCCGAAGCGACCGGCGCCACCGCCGCCGCCACCGCCACCGTCGTAGTTGCCGCTGCCGTCACTGCCGTTGCTGCCCTGGCCGCCGTCCGCACTGTTGGTGAACGAGCCCGACGGGTACCCGCCGGCCAGACCAGGACCGGCGTTGCCGCCGCCGTCCGCGTTGCCGCCCGGGCCGCCGGTGCCACCGGCGTTGCCGCCTGCGCCGGCGCCCTGGCCGTTCGAGCCCCATGCACCGTTGTTGCCCGCGATCGGCCCCTGACCGGTGCCGGTCGGGCCGTTGCCGCCCGCGCCGCCGTTGTTGTTGTTGTCCGACCCGTTGCCGCCGCTGCCACCGCCGCCCGGGGCCACGACCAGCACACCGAAGCTGGGGGCCTCGATCGAGCTCGCGCCACCACCACCGCCGCCGGAGCCCGCCTTGTTGGTGGACGAGCCGCTGTCGCCGCCGCGGCCGTAACCGGCGCCACCACCGCCGACGCGGACGTTCTCGTCGCCGCCGGCGCCGCCGCCGCCGATGCGCACCGTCAACGAGTACGCCGAGGACTTCGCGGTGACCTGGCCCTGGATGCGGGAGCCCCTGCCACCCGGGCCGGCCGTGCCGGTGTAGTCGGCGCCACCGCCGGCGCCACCCCCGCCGCCGATGACGACGAAGTCGAGCGTGCGACCCGCCGGGATGGTGACCGTCTGGCCGTTCGACGCCGTGATCGGCGTTGCTGCGGCGGCCGCCGGGCTGGCGAAGCTGTCGATCACGAGCGGGGCGGCGCCGATCGCGCCCATCGCGCCGAGCCGCTGCAGTGCTCGCCGGCGGTCGATCGATCGGTCGTCGGGCTGCTCGTCCACGGCTGAGCCGCGGTCGTCGTCCGGTCCAGCAGTCATGTCCACGCCCCAGCGATCCGTCGTCGAAGGGCGAAAACTAACACGAGGTTCAGGAATTGGAACCCCCGTCCGGGGGACCTGCGCTGAACCTCCGGTGAACGGTCGGTGAGCGTGCCCGGCCCGGTCGAGGCGGCGCTCGGCCGGTCGCGGCGCCGCCGGCGGAGCGACCGGTACGGTGACCCGATGCCCGCTGGACCGCAGACCCCGGACGGAGCCCAGGACGAGCCGACGATCCGGCGCGCCACCGAGGCCGATCGTCCGGCGATGATCGAGCTCTGCCGCGCCTCGCTGGGCTGGCAGGAGGGCGACCCGAACGAGGCGTTCTACGCCTGGAAGCACGACCGCAACGCGTTCGGCGAGTCGCCGGCGTGGCTGGCGGTCGCCAGCGACGGGTCGCTCGTCGGGCTGCGGGTGTTCCTGCGGTGGCGCTTCGTCGACGCGGACGGTCGGCCCTTCGACGCCGTGCGAGCGGTGGACACCGCCACGCACCCGGACTGGCAGGGCCGCGGCATCTTCACGAAGCTCACGCTCGGTGCCCTGCCGGACCTGGCCGAGCTGGGCGTGGCCGTGGTCTTCAACACCCCCAACGACAAGAGCCGCCCCGGCTACTTGAAGATGGGCTGGCAGACGGTCGGACGCGTGCCGGTGGGCCTTCGGCTCCGCTCGGCGCTGGCGGCTCCGCGAGTCGCCGGTGCCCGCGCCGCGGCCGAGAAGTGGAGCGTGCCCGTCGACGTGGGCCTGCCCGCCGTCGACCTCTTCGGGGACGATGCCGAGGTCCAGGCGCTGCTCGCCGGTGCGGAGCCGCTGGCTGGCATCCACACCGAGCGCAGCGCTGCGTACCTGCGGTGGCGCTACTCCTTCGAGCCGCTGCACTACCGGGCGGTGCCCCTGGGCGACTCCCTGCGCGACGGTGTGATCGTGTTCCGCGTGCGCCGTCGTGGCAGCGCGACCGAGCTCACCCTCTGCGAGGTGCTGGCCCCCTCGGGGGCGCGTGTGGGTCGGGCGGTCGGCTACGCGTTGCGCCGCTCGGGGGCCGACTACGCGCTGCGCTGCAGCGGGGCCGGTTCCGCTCGCGCCGGCTTCGCCCCGGTGCCGCAGCTCGGCCCGATCCTCGTGTGGCGCGAGATCACCCGACCAGGCATCCCGGAGCTGGCCGACCTGGACCTGTCGCTGGGCGACGTCGAGCTGTTCTGAGCGCCGCCGCCCGGCGCGGTGTGCTCAGCGTCCGGTCGGCCGCGCGGGCGCGCCCACGACGGTGGTGCCCGGGGCGACGTCGTCGAGCACGACCGCGCCTGCCCCGACCCGGGCGCCGGCACCGAAGCTGCAGCCGCGCGTCACGATCGCGCCGCTGCCCAGGAAGACGTCGTCGCCGATGGCGCAGTCCCCGTTCACCAGGACGCCCGGGCTGAACTGCACGAAGCGGCCGACGACCGAGTCGTGCTGCACCGCGCAGCCCACGTTCAGATGTGTGTGGTCGCCGAGGGTCACGTTCGTCGTCACGACGCAGCGGTCGAAGAGCACCACGCCGGTGCCGAGCCGCACGTCGCTGCCCACCGAGGCGTCGGGATGCAGGGCGCCGACCGCGGTGCAGCCCGCCTGGCCCAACCGCTCGGCCAGCCGCCGCCGCACCGCCGAGGTCCCGATGCCGAGCGCGAACTCCCCGGGGTGCTCGAGCAACCAGTCGGTCGTCCCGAGCAGCGGCACGCCGAGCCGTTCGAGCCGGCCGGCGTCCACCGGTCCGTCGTCGACCACGCCGAGCACCGTCCGCGTGCGGCGCAGGACGTCGACCAGCTCGCGTCCGTGGCCGCCGGCCCCCACGACGACGACGCCCCGATCGTCCGGGTCGTGGCCGCTCACGTCGGCGTCCCGGGCCCGTCGACGAACGCGCCGTCGTCGCCGACGCGTCCGCCGTCCGCGATCGACAGGGGGTCGTCGTCCGCGTGGCCCTCGACGCCCTCGCCGCCGAGGACCGCTCGTGCGGTCCGGGCGATCAGGCGCAGGTCCGTCAGCGGGCCCTGGGTGTCGACGTAGACCACGTCCAGGTCGATGCGGTCCGCCCACGACAGCGCGTTGCGGCCCGAGACCTGTGCCAGCCCGGTCAGGCCGGGGCGCACCTCGAGGCGGCGGCGCTGGTGGTCGTCGTAGCGCTCCACCTGGTAGGCGAGCGTCGGTCGGGGGCCGACGATGCTCATCTCGCCGACCGCCACGTTGATGAGCTGGGGCAGCTCGTCGAGCGAGAGCCGGCGCAGCACCGCGCCGACGCGGGTGATCCGGCTGGCGTCCGGGATGATCGGGTTGTCGCCGGCGACCATGGTGCGGAACTTCCAGACGCGGAACGGTCGCCCGTGCAGTCCCACTCGCTCCTGGCGGAAGAACACCGGACCGGGTGAGGTGCAGCGCACGGCCGCGGCGCACACGAGCCCGACGACGGCGGCCGGCACGGCGACCAGCGACAGCACCGCCAGGTCCACCACTCGCTTCGATCGGTACCTGCTCGCCCCGGGCACGCTGCGAGGGTACCGGCGCGCGCCGACCGGTCCGCGCCTCGTCGCCCGAGCTCGAGCACCTGTGCGGGGGAGGGGTTCGCCGGGGCGCCCCGGGTAGCGTGGCGCCTCGTGGCCAGGATCTACCTCTCTCCTCCGGACATGTCCGAGGTCGAACGGTCCCACCTGCTCGACGCGTTCGACTCGAACTGGATCACCCCGCTCGGGCCGGCGGTCGAGGCGTTCGAGACGCGCTTCCGCGACATGGTCGACGCGCCGGCGGCCGCGGCGCTCTCGAGCGGCACGGCTGCGCTCCACCTGGCGCTGCTGCTCGCCGGCACCGTCCCCGGCGACGAGGTGTGGGTGTCGGACCTGACCTTCGTCGCGCCGGCCAACGCGGTCCGCTACGTCGGTGCCTCGCTGCGCTTCGTCGACGCCGAGACCGCCACCTGGAACCTCGACCCCGACCTGCTCGCGGCCGAGTTGGCGACGGCCGCGGCGCAGGACCGCCTGCCGCGTGCGGTCATCGTCGTCGACCTCTACGGCCAGTGCGCCCAGCTCGACCGCATCGCGGAGCTGTGCGAGCACCACGGCGTCGTGCTCATCGAGGACGCGGCCGAGGCGGTCGGCGCGAGCTGGCAGGGCCGTGCCGCTGGCACGTGGGGCCGCTACGGCGCGTTCAGCTTCAACGGCAACAAGATCATGACCACCGGTGGCGGCGGCATGCTCGTCGGCCCGGAGGAGGACATGGAGCGCGCCCGGCACCTGGCCTCGCAGGCCCGGCTGCCCGTGGCGCACTACGAGCACGCCGAGGTCGGGTACAACTACCGGCTCTCGAACCTGCTGGCGGGCGTCGGCCTCGGCCAGCTCGAGCGGCTCCCCGCGATGATCGAGCGCCGCCACCGCATCCGCGAGGTCTACGCACAGGCCGTGGCCGACCTGGACGGCGTCGAGGTCATGCCGTGGGACCCCCGTGGCGTGGCGAACGGCTGGCTGACCGTGATCACCGTCGATCCCGCCGTCTCGTCCCCCGACGCCATCTGCGGCGCGCTCGCACGCGCCGACATCGAGGCGCGGCCCGCGTGGAAGCCGATGCACCGCCAGCCGCTCTTCGAGGGGGTGCCGACGGTCGGCGGCAAGGTCGCGGACGAGATCTTCGACCGGGGCGTCTGCCTGCCGAGCGGCTCGGGCCTGGACGACGAGGACCTGGACCGCGTCGTCCACGAGCTGCGCTCGGTGCTCGTTGCGGGGTGACCGCAGCCGCGCGCCGGCGGCGGCCGTCGCGAACGAGCGGGCCCTCGTCATCGGCGCGACCTCGATGGTCGTCGCCGCGCTCGTCGCGACGGCGCTCGGCCTGGATCGCCTGAGCTGGGACGTCCTGACGGGCGCGCTCACCGTCACGGTGATCACGCTCGTCACCATCCCGCTCATCCGCTGGATCGCCCGGCGCGACGGCGACCCGGGCTTCGGTCGGCTGCTGCTGTGGGCCTTCGTGCTGAAGATGGTCTTCACGCTCGTGCGCTACGCCGTGATCATCCACGTCTACGACGACAACGCGGACGCCGGCATCTACTCCGCCGGCGCCGCGGAGATGGTCCGCAGCTGGCGAGCGGGGCAGCTGCTGCTGGATCCCGAGGTCCTCTCGACGCGCGGATCGGAGACCCTGCGCGTCGGCATCGTCCTGGCGGTCGTGTACCTGGTCACCGGCGTGTCCCGCTACGCCGGGTCGTTCGTCTTCAGCTGGTTCTGCTTCCTCGGCCAGGTGCTCATGTGCCGGGCCCTGCGCCGCGCCGTGCCCGAGGCGGACCACCGTCGCTACGACCTGCTGGTCCTGTTCTGGCCGTCGCTGCTGTTCTGGCCCGCGTCGATCGGCAAGGAGGCGCTGATGATCGCCGCGATCGGCGTGGCCAGCTACGGCGCGGCGATCCTGCTGGCCGAACGCGCCCGCGCGACCGGGTTGATCATCTTCGTCGCCGGCGCGGGCGGGCTGCTGCTCGTGCGCCCGCACATGGCGCTGATCGCCGGCTGCGCGCTCATCCTGGCGAGCGCCGTGGGCGCACTCGCCGGCGTCCGGGGCGCGCCCTCGGTCCGCAACGCCGTGCTGCGCGTGCTGGCGCTGGTGGCGCTGCTCGGCGGCGCCGCGTTCGCGACGACGCAGCTGTCGCAGATCGTGGGCGAGGAGGACGACGCGTCGCTCTCGACGATCCTCGAGAAGACCCAGGAGGTCAGCTCGATGGGCGGGTCCGAGTTCCAGCCGCCGGCGGTGGCCGGCGTCGCGGACGTCCCGAACGCCGTCGTCACGGTGATCTTCCGCCCCTTCCCGTGGGAGGCCGGCAGCCTGAACTCGCTGCTCGCCTCGGCCGAGGGCTTCGGCCTGCTCGTGCTCCTGGTGGTGAGCCGGCGCCGCATCCTGACGTGGCTGCGCACGGTCATCCGGCGCCCCTACCTGGTCTACGCCGCGGCGTTCGCGTTCGTGTTCGTGCTCGCGTTCTCCTACATCGGCAACTTCGGGATCCTGGCGCGCCAGCGCACCCAGATGCTCCCGCTGCTGTTCACGCTCGTCGCCATGCCGGCCGCCGCACGCACCGGATCGCTGTTCCTGCGTCGCACTCCCGCCGACCCGGACGAGACGGGCCGGACGGATCAGGAGGCTGCGGCGGGGTCCATGTACCCTGACCCGGTCGAGAGGCCGATCGTGTCGGCGACAGAGCGACGACGACACGACGGGGGGCGGGTGTGACCAAGCTGCTAGCGGTATTGAAGCGACGGTGGCTGATCCTCGTCGTCACCACGGTGGTGGGCATCGTGGCAGGTGTGGCCTCGACGCTGCTCGCCTCCGACCGCAGCGATCCCGTCTACACCGTGTCCGAGGTCGTGGTCGCTCGTCAGGGCACCCAGGGCGTCGCGCTGGTCTCGCAGGACGAGCTGCGCATCACGCGCGGCGAGGTCACCCGACGGGCCGCCGACGTGCTGGGCGGCGGCACGACCGCGGAAGAGGTCGGCTCGTCGATCGACACCACGTTCGACAGCGAGAGCAACTCGATCACGGTCTCGTCGAACGACACGGACCCCGAGGCCGCCGCGGTGCGGGTCGAGGCCGTCGTCGACTCGTTCCTCGCCGTCGCCTCCGAAGAGGCCCAGGCCGACGGGCTGCGCCTGCTCGAGGAGCAGCAGGCACGCGTGAACGACGCGCAGCAGCAGCTCGCGGCGTTCGACGCGGCCAACCCGCAGATCTCGGTCCCGGGCGGTGCGCCCAACGACGTCGTCACCGCCGCCCTGATCGAGCAGCGCCGCCAGATGGTGCAGCAGGAGGGCGAGCAGCGCGCCGAGCTGCAGCGGCTCCAGAACGACCTCGACCGCTCCGAGCCCTACGACCGCCTCGGCCTCGAGCCGGCGCAACTCGCCCAGGACGGGCTCGTCAGCGTGCCGAACTCCGCGCCCGTGCGCGGCGCCCTGCTCGGCCTGCTCGGCTTCCTGCTCGGCGCCGTGGTCGTGCTGCTGATCGAGCGGCTCAACCGGCGCATCGACACCCGCGAGGAGCTGGTCGAGGCGGTGGACCTGCCGGTGCTCGCCGAGGTCGGCATGGTGGGCGCGAACGAGCTCCAGCGTCCGATCCGCCTGGACGGCGCGTGGGCCGAGCCGTACCGACGGGTGCGCGCGGCGATGCAGTTCGTGCACGCGACCGACGCCGCGGCCGCCACCGCTGCCCCGGGCGCCGCGGCCGGATCCACGGTGCCGCCGCCCTACGTCCCGCCGGGCACGACGACCAGCACCCCGCCGCCCGGCGAGGTCTACCTGGTCACCTCCACCTCGCCCGGCGAGGGCAAGTCGACCACCACGGCGCTCATCGCCCGTGCGCTCGCCGAGGTCGGCACGCAGACCCTGGTGGTCGGCGGGGACTTCCGCCGTCCGGAGGTCGACCGGCTGCTCGGCGTCGGCAGCTCGCCCTCGCTGCTCGACCTGGCGCGTGCCGGACGGGACACCCCCGTCGACTCGGTCGTGCACACCACGAACGACCCGAACCTGTGGGTCGCGCCAGCGGGGCCCCCGACGCGTGAGGTCGCCGGGCTCGTCGAGGCGGCGAAGCGCCTGTGCGGCGAGACCCGTCGCCGCGGCGGCACGGTCGTCGTCGACTCGAGCCCCCTGCGCGCGGCGAGCGACACCCTCGAGCTGCTCCCCGCCGTCGACCACGTGATCCTGGTCGTGCGGTCCGGTCGCACGACCGAGTCCGGCCTGCGCCAGTCGGTCGAGGCGCTCCAGCGGCTCGACGCGGACCTGCTCGGCGTCGTGCTCATCGGCGCACCCGGCGTCGGCCGCGAGCAGTCGTACTACGACGAGTACTACGCGCCCAGCGGCGCCGACCGGTCGTGGAACCGCAAGGGGTGAAGCCCGTCCCCGGCGTCGGTGCGACCCGGGACGAGACCGCCGGAGGGCCGCACCTCCGGGTGCTCAAGGTCATGCCGGGCGTCGACGGCGACGGCGGCGCCGAGCAGTCCCTCCTGGCCATGGCGCCGGGCCTGCGGGCCCTCGGGGTCGAGCTGCACCTGGTCGTGCTCACCGAGCGCCAGGACCTGGTGCCGGCCCTGCGGGCGGCCGGGGTGGTCGTCCACGATCGCTCGCACCACCGCACGGTGCTGGGACGCGCCCGGTCGATCCGGAAGGTGATCGCACAGGTCCGGCCCGACCTCGTGCACGCGACCCTCTACGCCGCGACCGTCCCGACGCAGCTGGCGGTGATCGGCGCGCACACGCCGCTCCTCATCAGCTGGGCGACCACCGGGTACAACGCCGAGCGGCGCGCCGAGCCGGGCACGCGGTGGATCACGCTGGAGCGGGCGCGCTGGGTCGAGGCGGTGCTCGGGCGGCTCTCGGGCAGCTGGTACCACGCCGTGACCCTGGGCGTCGCCCGGGCGAACGGCGC
>JAFAFZ010000220.1 GCA_023423215.1 Actinomycetes bacterium | reverse complement strand
CTCGAAGGTCGTGCCCGCCGATCGACGCCGGTGGATGTGAGCACGCCGATGGAGCCTCGAGCGGGCGGACCCGCGCACCTCGACGACGACGAGTCCGTCGACGCCACGACCGGCGGCGTCGACCTGGACGTCACGCCGCGCACCCACGAGGGCTCGCCCCGCCGCTCCGGCAGCGCCCGTCGCTGGCTCGCGGTCGGCGGCGTGGTGGCGCTCGTGGCCGCGCTCGGCGTCGTGCTGTTCAAGGGCCTCAGCGACGCGGCGCTCTTCTACTACAACGTCGACGAAGCGGTGGAGCAGCACGACACGCTGGGCGACCAGCGGTTCCGCATGCAGGGCAACGTCATCGAGGGCACGATCGACGAGACCGACGGCGGCGTCACCTTCGTGATCGCCTACGGCGACCAGGAGCTGCAGGTCATCAACAGCGGCGCGCCGCCCGAGCTGTTCAAGCCCGAGATCCCGGTCATCCTCGAGGGCCACTTCTCCGACGAGCCCGGCGAGCCCGTGTTCCTCAGCGATCAGATCCTCATCCGTCACGACAGCACCTACGACGAGGAGAACGAGGAGCGGATCAAGCAGGCCGAGGACGACGCGGAGCAGCGGGCAGGGTCTGCCGGGTGAACCGCGCGCTGGGCCTCGCCGGCCTGATCGTCGCGCTGGGCGGGTCGGTGCTCGCCATCTCGGTCGTGCTGACCGGGCTGAAGCAACGCCGCTCGGACCTGATGCGCATGGCCCGACCGTACGCGTTCATCGTGCTGCTCGGCGCGGTCGTGTCGGTGGTGGCGATGCAGCTCGCGCTGTCGCAGCGCGACTACACGCTGGCCTACGTCGCCGAGAACGGCTCGTCCACGACGCCGCTGCTGTTCAACATCGCGACGATGTGGTCGGCGCTCGAGGGATCGATCCTGCTCTGGGGCCTGATCCTGGCGGGCTACGTCACCGTCGTCGCCAACAAGTTCCGCAAGCGCCTCGACGACCCGCTCGTCGGCTGGGCGCTCGTGACGCTGTTCGTGGTCTGCGTCTTCTTCTTCGGCCTGATGCTCACCGCGGCGAACCCGTTCCAGGGCAACGTGCCGCCGCCGGGGTTCGACGGCCCGGGACCGAACCCGCTGCTGCAGAACCACATCCTCATGGCGTTCCACCCGCCGATGCTCTACCTGGGCTACGTCGGGTTCACGGTCCCGTTCGCCTTCGCGATCGCCGCGCTCGTGACCGGTCGCGTCGGCGAGGGGTGGCTCGTCGAGACCCGTCGGTGGACGCTCTTCGCCTGGGGCTTCCTGACCGCCGGCATCATCCTGGGCGCCTGGTGGAGCTACGAGGTGCTCGGTTGGGGCGGTTACTGGGGCTGGGACCCGGTCGAGAACGCGTCGCTGCTGCCCTGGCTGACCGGCACCGCGTACCTGCACTCCGTGATGGTGCAGGAGCGCCGCGGGATGCTGCGCGTCTGGAACCTGTCGCTGCTGTGCGCCACGTTCTCGCTCACGATCCTGGGCACCTTCCTCACCCGCTCCGGCGTCGTCGAGTCCGTGCACGCGTTCTCGGCGGGCACGGTGGGGCCGATCCTGCTCGGGTTCTTCGCACTCGTCGTGGCCGTCTCGGTCGGCCTCATCGGCTGGCGAGGCGACCGGCTGCGCTCGGTCGGGCGCATCGACTCGCCGATCTCGCGAGAGGGCGCCTTCCTGGCGAACAACGTGATCTTCGCGGCGTTCGCCTTCGTGGTGCTGCTCGGCACGGTGTTCCCGCTGATCATCGAGGCGACCACCGCCGAGACGCTCTCGGTCGGGCCGCCGTACTTCAACCGCATGACGATGCCGATCGGCCTGACGCTGCTGCTGCTCATGGCGGTCGCTCCCGTCCTGCCGTGGCGCAAGGCGTCGGGCGAGCTGCTCCGCGACCGCCTCTGGTGGCCCGCGTGGACCGGCCTGGTCGCGCTGGCGTTCGCCGTGCTCGTGGGCGCCACCGGCGTCGCGCCGCTGCTCGCCTTCGCGCTGGGCGGCTTCGCCGCCGGCTCGGCGCTGCGCCAGATCGCGCTGGCCACCCGCCGACAGGGCTGGCGTGGGTTCGTCGGCCGCGCGAACGGCGGCATGGTCGTGCACCTCGGCACGATCCTCATCGGCGTGGCGCTCGCGGCGTCCATGAGCTTCATGCGCCAGGGCGAGTTCTCCCTGGACGAGGGCGACACGGCACGCGTCGGTCGACACACCGTCGAGTACGTCGGCTCTCACACCGTCGAGCTGGACAACCGCATCGAGCTCGTCGCCCGCATCCGCGTCGACGGCGGGCAGATCTACGAGCCCCGGCTGAACCGCTACCGCCAGTCCGGCCAGACCATCGCCACGCCCTCGGTGAAGGCCGGGCCGCGCGACGACATCATGCTGGCGGTCACCCGGGCTCCGGGCGAGAGCGACAGCTCGCTGGGCCTGCGGGTGATCGTGCAGCCGATGGTGACGTGGCTGTGGATCGGTGGCGGGATCATGGTGCTCGGCACCGCGCTGTCGCTGTTCCCGGGTCGTCGCCGCAACCCGCTCGACGCCGTGTCGGCGCCCGCACCGATCGAGCACGTGCCCGCCGGCGGCGGTGACGGTGGCGACGGGACGACGCCTGCGCAGGCGGCGCTGCCCGAGCAGGCGGCGCAGCCGGACCAGGCGGCGCAGGACGAGACGAGCGACGGTCCCCGTGACGCCGAGGTGGACGCATGACCCGCCGCGCCCCCCTCATCGCCGGCATCGTCGGTGTCGCCGTGCTGGCGCTCGTCGTGCTGTTCGTCGTGAGCCCGAAGGGCGAGACCGCCGACGAGGAGAGCCCGCTGCTCGGCAAGCTCGCGCCGCAGCTCGTGGGGACGACGATGGAAAGCGAGCCCTTCGACCTGGATGCGTTCAAGGGCGACTGGGTGCTGGTGAACTTCTTCGCCACCTGGTGCCCGCCGTGCGTGGTCGAGCACCCCGAGCTGATCGAGCTGTCCGAGCAGCAGCCGCAGGGGCTCGAGATCGTCAGCGTCGCGTTCGGCGACACCTCCACGAACGTCGAGGAGTTCTTCACGGAGCACGGCGGATCGTGGCCGGTGCTGGCGAGCGACACCGGTGCGATCGGCATCGAGTACGGCGTGAAGAAGCTGCCCGAGTCCTTCCTGGTCGCACCGGACGGTTCGATCGTCGCCAAGTTCAACGGCGGCATCACCGCAGCCGACCTGACCGAGTACCTCGCCCGTTCGACGACCGGAGCCGGCTCGTGACCGCGGCCGTCGACCCGACGCCGGCCTACGTGCGGCTGCGGCCCCAGCGACAGCACTGGTGGTGGTGGGCGCTCATGGGCCTCGTCGCCGTCGTGCTGCTCGTGACCTCGGCCGGTGGCCCGCCGACCGAGGGCGTCAGCGACGACCGCCTCTTCTCGATCGCCGAGCGCATCAAGTGCACCGTCTGCGTCGGCGAGTCCGTCGGCGGATCGTCGGCCCCGATCGCCGTGCAGTTCCGCGAGGAGATCGCCAACCAGATGGCGGCGGGCCGCACCGACGACGAGATCCTCAACTTCTTCTCGGACAGCTACGGGCGCGACATCCTGCTGACGCCACCCTCGTCCGGGATCGGTGCGCTCGTGTGGATCGTGCCGGTGGTCGTCGTCGCCGGCGCGGTGCTGC
>JAFAFZ010000195.1 GCA_023423215.1 Actinomycetes bacterium | reverse complement strand
CGGCGACGCGCTCGTCGACGACCTGTACGAGACCGTGCACCAGCTGGTCGCCGCGGCCCACGCGCACGGCCTGCGGCCCGGCCCTGCGCAGCCGCTCCCGGTCGACGTGACCCTGCCGGACGGCACCCGCGTCGTCGGCACGGTGCCGGGGCGCCTGGCCGAGCCGACGCCGGGGCCGGTCCTCGTCACGTACTCCGCGGCGAAGCACGCGCATCGGTTGGCGGCGTGGCTGGACCTGGTCGCGCTCGGTGCCGCGCACCCACAGGTGGACTGGCGGGCGGTGGGCGTCAGCCGCATCAGCTCCGGCAAGGTCCGGTCCGACACCTACGACCTCGAGCTCGTGCCCGGCGTGTCGCCCGCCGACGCGCTCGGCGTCGCCGTCGACCTGTACCGGCGTGGCACCCGTGAGCCGCTGCCGCTGTTCTCGCGCCTGTCCCCGAAGCTGCACGAGGGGACCGCCGTGCGAGGCGACTGGTTCGGCGACCGCAGTCGGGGCGGGGCGGACGGCGACGACGCCGCGAACGCCCTCGTGTTCGGCGGGCACGACCTGGCCACCCTGCGCCGCTTGCCCGCGCTCGAGGACGACCCCGCACCGGGTCCCGGCGAGTCCGTCGCCGGGCGCGCCGAGCGCTACGCCCGCCACCTGTGGGGCGCGGTCGAGGCGTCGGTGCGGGAACGGACCGACGACGCCGCGGCCGATGACGAGGACGCAGCATGAGCGCCACGATCGACACCCTCGCGGCCGACGTGCCCGACGACGCCGAGTTCCGCCTGCTCGATCCGCTGCCGGCCGGACGGCTCGCCATCCAGGCCAGCGCGGGTACCGGCAAGACCTTCACCCTCGCCGCGCTCGCGACCCGCTACATCGCCGAGGCCGGCCTGGCGGCGAACGAGCTGCTCGTCGTCACGTTCACCCGTGCCGCCACCGCGGAGCTGCGCGCCCGGGTGCGCGAGCGCCTCGTCGACGCGGCCCACCACCTGGCCGCCGACCCGCCGCCCCTCACCGAGGACGAGTTGCTGACGCACCTCGCCTCGACCGACCGCGAGGCGCGCCTGGCCCGGGTCGAGCGCGCCGTGACCGACTTCGACGCCGCCACCATCACGACCATCCACGGCTTCGCGACGCAGGTGCTCGGGTCGCTCGGTGCGACCTCCGGCGTCGACGCGGACGCGACGCTCGTCGACGACTCCGCCGAGCTCGCCGCGGCGTGCTGCGCCGACGTGCTCGCCGCCGCGGCCACCGTGCACCCGGCCTCGGTGCTGCCGAAGCACGTCGACCTGGTGAAGGCGACCCGCAACGCCATCAACATCGCCGACCTGGTGCTCGCCCCCGAGCTCGACGGCGACGACGGCAGCGACCGCGAGCGCCTGCTGGTCGAGCTGGTCACCGACTCGATCGCCCTGATGCGCACACGCCGCCGCCAGGCCGGGTCGATGAGCTTCGACGACATCCTCGTCGAGCTGCGTCGGGCGCTCGACGGCAGCGGTGGGCGGGCCACGATCGAGGCGCTGCGCTCGCGCTTCCGCGTCGCGCTCATCGACGAGTTCCAGGACACCGACCCGGTGCAGTGGGACATCTTCCGCACGCTCTTCGGCGACAGCGACAGCGACAGCGACAGCGACAGCGACGGAGGCGGCGACGGCGACGGCGCACTTGCCGGGTCGCGCGAGGGCCCCGGTGCGCTCGTGCTCGTCGGCGACCCGAAGCAGGCGATCTACGCCTTCCGCGGCGCCAACGTGCACACCTACCTCCAGGCCGTCGACCCTGCCGCCGGCACCGAACGACGCTCGCTCGGTACGAACTGGCGCTCGGACGCCGCTGCCGTCGACGCCACCTCGGTGCTGCTCCGGGGCACGACCTTCGGGGATCGCGACATCGCCTTCCTGCCCGTCCGTGCCGCAGCCGCCAACGCCGAGCGCCGCCTGCTCGACGGGAAGGGCGACCCGCTGCCGGCGCTGTCGCTGCGCCTCACCGGCGGCGACGACTTCGACGTCTCCCACCGCACCCAGCGCGGCCAGATCACGACCGGCGCGGCGGACGACGCCATCAACGCGGACCTCGTCGCACGGCTGCGCGAGCTCCTCGACGACGCCCACCTGCCCGACGACCGGGAGCCCGGCGGGACACGACGGGTGCGCCCGTCGGACATCGCCGTGCTCGTGCGCACCGGCTCCCAGGCTGACCTGGTGCAGCGCGCCCTGCTGGACCAGGGCGTGCCAGCGGTCCTGGCCCGCGGCGACAGCGTGCTCGAGTCGCCCGCCGCCGAGCAGTGGCGCATGCTGCTCGAGGCCCTGCTGCGCCCGTCGGACCCGCGGCGTGCGGGCGCGTTCGCCCTGTCGTGGTTCGGCGGCCGCAGCCCCGAGTGGCTGCACGACGCCGACGACGCGCAGCTCGCCGCGCTGCAGGAGCAGCTGCACGACTGGGCCGAGACGCTGGCCGAGCGCGGGCCGATCGACTTCGTGCGGCGCATCTGGGCCGAGACGATGGTCAGCGCCCGGGTCCTGTCCCTGCCCGGTGGCGACCGCGCCCTGACCGACCTGGACCACCTGGCGGAGCTGCTGCAGACCTCGGCGCCGACGGGTCGGGTCAGCGTCGCCGGCCTGCTCGCGGTGCTCGACGCGCCGCCGCCGATCGAGGTCGACGCCGACATCGACCGGGACCTCGCCTCGCGCCGCATCGAGTCCGAGGCGCACGCCGTGCAGATCATGACGGTGTGGGTCGCGAAGGGCCTCGAGTTCCCGATCGTCTGCGTGCCCACGCTGTGGCGCCGGTACGGCAACGAGACCATCTACCAGGACCCCGACTCGGGCCGTCGCACCTACGACCTGACCAAGGGCGGTCCCTGGCCGGACAAGGCCGCCGCCAAGCGGCGCACCGAGCTCGCGACGGACGAGTCGGCCGGCGAGCAGCTGCGGCTGCTCTACGTCGCCCTCACCCGGGCGCAGCACCAGACGCTGGTGTGGTGGGCGCCCTGCATCGGCGCCGAGTGCTCGCCGCTCGCCCGGGTGCTCTTCGCCCGCACGCCCGACGGCACCGTCGACCCCGCGGCGTTCACCGCCCCCAAGGTCCGCGTGCCGTCCGAGGACGGGTCGCTGGACGCGCTCACCCCGCTGGTCGACGCCGGGCGCGGCACGATCGTCGCTGCCGTGCACGGCCGACCGCCCCGGGCGCGCTCCCGCTGGCAGGACCCCGACGCACGCAGCGCCGGCCCCGAGCTCTCGCTCGCCACACCGCCCGCGCCGCCCGACCGCTCCCCGAACCGGTGGTCCTTCACCGCCATCACCAACCGCGCGCGCACCGAGCACCACGACCCCTACGACACCTCGGGCGGCGACCGCGGCGCGGGCGACGAACGGGGGCCCCTGGACGGCGAGGCGGCCGACGAGGTCCAGGACCAGCTCGACGGCGACCCGACCGCTGACGACGCGGCGCTCGATGCCAGCCTCGATCCGGCAGCACCGACGGCCGACCCGACCGCCGGGCTGGCCATGTTGCCGGCCGGCGCGTCCTTCGGCACGCTCGTGCACTCGGTCCTGGAAGAGGTCGACTTCACCGACCCCGACCTTGACGAGCGGCTCGGCGAGCAGATCGACCGTCAGCTGGCCTGGCGCGCCGTCGACCTGACGCCGACGGTGCTCGCCCCCGAGG
>JAFAFZ010000194.1 GCA_023423215.1 Actinomycetes bacterium | reverse complement strand
AGCCAGCACCACGACGTGCTGCTCGCCGTGCGCATCGAGCTGCATCGGGTGACCGCGAAGCCGGGCGACGTGCTGCTGCTCCAGGAGCAGGATGCCGTCGCCGCCGCGCTCGGTGAGGTCGACGCGGACGCGCTGATGGCGCTGGTCGCAGCGTCCGGGCGCGCCATCGCCTGGGCGAGCGACGAGAGCTGGCACGAGATCCGACTGTCGCTGCACGGTCCGCTGCGCGACCGCTTCCGACGCGAACGCGCCATCGAGGACGGTCTCGTCCTGCGCAACGGTCGGGTCTGCCTGGAGCACCCCGACCAGCCGATCGAGGACCCGGCCACGGTGCTGCGGGTTGGGCTCGCCGCGGCCCGCCGATCCAGCCGCATCGGGCTCGAGACGCTCGCTGCGCTCGAACAGGCACCACCGATGCCGGAACCGTGGCCCGCCGAGGCGCGCGGCCTGCTCGTCGACCTGCTGCGCAACGGTCCCGCGTCGATCCCGGTGATCGAGACGCTCGACCAGTTCGGTCTGTGGACGCCGCTGCTGCCCGAGTGGGAGCCGACCCGCAGCCTGCCCCAGCGCAACGTCTTCCACCGCTACACGGTGGACCGGCACCTGCTCGAGTGCAGCGCCGAGGCTGCGTCGCTGGCGCATCGCACGCCGCGCCCCGACCTGCTGGTCGTCGGCGCGCTGCTGCACGACATCGCCAAGGGTCGCGAGGGCGACCACAGCGAGGTCGGCGAGTCGCTCGCCGCCACCATCGCGACGCGCCTCGGGTTCGAGCCCGACGACGTCGAGACCATCGCGTTCCTGGTGCGGCACCACCTGCTCCTCGCGGACGTCGCGACCCGTCGGGACCTGGACGACCCGGCCACGATCGAGCAGGTCGCGGAGATCGTGGGCGACGTCGACCGCCTCGCACTGCTGCGTGCCCTGTCCGAGGCCGACGGCAACGCCACCGGCCCGACCGCGTGGGGGCCGTGGAAGGCCCAGCTCGTCGAGCAGCTCAGCAGCCGGGTCGCGAACCTGCTCAACGGTGACGCCGCCGCGCAGGCCGGCCACTCGGCCTTCCCGAACGAGGCGCAGCGCCAGCTGATGGCCGAGGGCGGGCTGCACGTCATCGCCGAGGGCGAGCGCATCACCGTCGTGTTCCCCGACCGGCTCGGCGTGTTCTTCCGCGTCGCCGGCGCACTCGCACTGCACGACCTGGACGTCGTCGAGGCCAACGTGCACTCCGAGGGCGGCATGGGCGTGGACGAGTTCCGGGTGACCGTCGGCGGCTCGGGCGTGCTGCCCTGGGACGACGTGCGGGCGGACGTCGTCAAGGCGGTCGAGGGTCGCCTGGCCGTGCAGGCGCGGCTCGACGAGCGCGCTCGAAACACCCGTCGGCGCGACCGGCTCGGCCCGAGCCAGTTCCCCTCTCGCGTGCGCTTCGACAACGACGCCACGCGCGACTTCACGGTGCTCGAGGCCGTCGGCCCCGATCGCATCGGGCTGCTCTACGGCCTGACCCGCGCGCTCGCCGACCTGGACCTGAACGTGTCGTCGGCGAAGATCCACACGATGGGGTCCGACGTCGTCGACACCTTCTACGTCACCCTCGCGTCGGGCGGGAAGGTGCTGGACGCCGACCACCAGGACGAGATCCGTCGGGCGCTGATGCACGTGCTCGAACCGACCGTCTGATCGTGGGTTGCCGCGTCGCGGCGGTAGGATGACCGACGGTGTGCCGGGAAGCCTGGTCGGCGTCGTACCCGACGCGCTCGTGGTGAGCGTGCCCGCCTGAGGAGGCCACCCTGTTCGCACTGGTGATCGCATTCCTGCTCACCGCGTGCGTGGCCCCCGTCGTCGCCGGTCGTCTCGGTGCCCGCGTCTTCCTGCTCGCCGCGTCGGCGCCGATGGCGGCAGTGATCTGGGGATTGTGGGCCGCCCCACGGCTGCACGACGGCGAGGTGCTCACCGAGCAGGTCGACTGGGTTCCGGCCCTCGGGCTGACGCTCGACATGCGCCTGGACGGTTTCGCCCTGCTGATGCTGGGCCTGGTCGCCGGCATCGGTGTGCTGGTGTTCGTGTACGCCCGCTGCTACTTCCACGACGGACCGGTCGTCGGTCGGTTCGCCGCGACCCTGCTCGTCTTCGCGGGTTCCATGCTCGGGCTGATCCTGTCCGACAACCTGCTCGCGCTGTTCGTGTTCTGGGAGCTCACCTCGGTCACCTCCTTCCTGCTCATCGGCACGGACGACGAGAAGACAGCGGCGCGTTCCGGCGCGCTGCAGGCGCTGCTCATCACGGGCATGGGCGGTCTGGCCATGCTCGGTGGGTTCGTGCTCCTCGGCGAGCACGCCGGCACGTACTCGATGTCGCAGCTGCTGGCCGATCCGCCCTCGGGCACGGTCGTCGACGTCGCCCTCGTCCTCGTGCTCCTCGGCGCACTCACCAAGTCGGCCCAGGTCCCCTTCCACTCCTGGTTGCCGCGGGCGATGAACGCGCCGACGCCGGTCAGCTCGTACCTGCACTCGGCGACCATGGTGAAGGCGGGTGTGTACCTGGTGGCTCGCTTCTCACCCGCGTTCGCCGATGCCCCGACCTGGCGGCCGATCGTGCTGGGCGTCGGGCTCGCCAGCATGCTGGTCGGCGGCTACCGCTCGCTACGCCAGAACGACCTGAAGCTGCTGCTCGCCTACGGCACGATCAGCCAGCTCGGCCTCATGATGGTGCTCTTCGGCGTCGGCACCGAGGCGACCACCTTCGCCGGCTGCACCCTGCTGATCGCCCACGGCATCTTCAAGGCCGCGTTGTTCATGCTCGTCGGGGTCATCGACCACCAGACCCACACCCGAGACCTCCGGGTGCTCGGCGGACTGGGGCGCCGCTGGCCGGTCGTCGCCGCGACCGCGGCGGTCGTCGCCGCGTCGATGGCGGGCATCCCACCACTGCTCGGGTTCATCGCCAAGGAGGAGGCGCTCGCGAGCCTGGGTGGGACCGGCTTCGCGTGGGGGCCGTGGCTGCTCGGCGGTGTCGTCGTCGGCTCGGCGCTGACCGTCGCCTACAGCGCACGGTTCCTGTGGGGTGCCTTCGGCCCGCAGCAGGTCACCGTGGCGCACGACCGGGACGACGTCGGGGCGGACGCCCCGCACGCCGCACGCCTGTTCGTCGCGCCGGCCGCAGTGCTGGCGGTGCTGACCGTGCTGCTCGGTCTGGTGCCCGGCCTGATCGGTCCGACCGTCGAGCTCTCGGTCGCATCGCTGTGGCGCCACGAACCCCACCACCACCTGGCCCTGTGGCACGGGTTCACGGCGGCGCTCGGGCTGTCGGCCGTGGCCATCGCCGCCGGGGCGGCGCTGTTCTGGCAGCGCAACCGGGTCGCTCGGCTGCAGGGCTCGGTGCCGGACCTGCCGAGCGCGCAGGGCGGGTACGAGCGCTCGCTGCGCGGCACGCTCCACGGGGCGGACACACTCACCGGCGTGGTGCAGCACGGTTCGTTGCCCATCTACCTCGGCGTCATCCTCGTCACGGTGGTGGTTCTGCCGGGTGTACCGCTGCTGAGCGACCGCAGCTTTCCGGAGGTGTGGTTCGCCGACTCGCCGCTGCAGGTGCTCATCGGCTTCGTGATGATCGTCTGCGCGCTCGCCGCCGCGGTGTCGCGCCGGCGATTCGCCGCCGTGCTGCTCGTCGGGGCGATCGGCTACGGCATGGCCGCCCTGTTCATCATCCAAGGTGCACCCGACCTGGCCATCGCGCAGCTGCTGATCGAGACGTTGGGCGTCGTGGTCTTCGTGCTCGTCTTCCGTCACCTGCCCGAGCGGTTCCCGCGCACCCGCCTGCGCGGCAGCCAGGCGCCACGCATCGCGATCGCCGTGGTCGTGGGTGCGTTCGTGTTCCTGTTCACGCTGCTCGCGACCGGCGCACGCACAGCGCCACCGATCTCGGGGGAGTACCTCGAGCGGTCCTCCACCGAGGGCGGCGGCAAGAACGTGGTGAACGTCATCGTGGTCGACTTCCGCGGCTTCGACACCATGGGCGAGATCGCCGTGCTCGTGGTCGCCGCGCTGGGCGTGACGGCCATCGTGAGGGCCCGTCGTCCCGGGCTGGTGTCCGACGAGCCGGAGGAGACCGGTGGGGGCGATGCGTCGAAGGTGCCCACGCTGGGTTCCGGTGACCCGGGCGGTCCGTCGTGAAGCTCCGCCGATCGGTGATCCTCGACGTCTGCGTGCAGGCCGAGCTCCACACCCTGCTGCTCGTCTCGCTGTACCTGCTGTTCAGCGGGCACAACCAGCCCGGTGGCGGATTCTCGGGTGGCCTCGTCGCCTCGAGCGCGTTCTGCCTGCGCTACGTCGCCGGCGGGCGACGAGCCGTCGTGCGCACCCTGGGTGTGGCCCCCACCACGATCCTCGGCGTGGGCCTGCTGTTCGCGATCGTGACCGGCTTCGTCTCGGTCGCGATGGGCCACGTCTTCCTCGAGAGCGCCGTGCTGTCGTTCGACCTGCCCGTCATCGGGGAGGCCCACACCTCGTCGGTGCTGTTCTTCGACATCGGCGTCTACCTGGTGGTGCTCGGCATGACGTTGCTGCTGCTCGAGCAGCTGGGTGGCGCCGACGGCACCGATCCCGACGAGGAGGGGGGTGACGCCACGTGAGCGTCGTCCCCGCACTCATCGTCGCCGTGTTGTTCTCGGTCGGCGTCTTCCTGGTGCTCCAGCGCACCCTGACGCGCATCATCCTCGGCGTCGTGCTGCTCGGCCACGCCGCGAACCTGCTGCTGATGGTGGTGGGCGGCCACGCCGGCACCGCGCCGTTCATCGGCGAGTTCGTCGACGGCGACACCGTCGCCGATCCGCTGCCCCAGGCGCTCGCGCTCACCGCCATCGTCATCAGCTTCGGCATCACCGCGTTCGTGCTGGCGCTCGCCTATCGCAGCTGGGTGCTCACCCGTGACGACGAGGTCGAGGACGACGTCGAGGACCGGCGCATCGCCCGCCTCGGTGAGCAGCAGCTCTCCCGCTGGTGGAGGCGGTCGCGGTGAACCTCCTGCTGATCCTCCCCGTCGTGTTGCCCCTCGCTGCCGCCGCCTTCGCGACCATCGCGTTCCCGCACCGCGTGATCCAGCGGATCATCGGCGTGGGCACCCTGCTGACGCTGCTCGTCGTCGCGGTGCTCATCCTGGTGGACGTCGAACGCCACGGCGTGCGGTCGGTGCAGGTCGGTGCCTGGCCTGCACCGCTCGGCATCACCCTCGTCGTCGACCTGTTCAGCGCGCTGATGCTGCTCGTCAGCGTCGTGACGGTGCTGGCGGTGTTGATCTACGCCATCGGCCAGCCCGACGCCGACCGCGACCAGCCGGTGTTCCACCCCGTGTACCTGGCCATGACCGCCGGCGTGGCGCTGTCGTTCACGACCGGCGACCTGTTCAACCTGTTCGTCGCGTACGAGATCACCCTGGCGGCGTCCTACGTGCTCATCACCCTCGGAGGGAGGCGCGAGCAGGTGCGCGCCGGCATGACCTACGTGATCATCAACCTGGTGGCGTCGGCGTTCTTCGTCGTCGGCATCGCGTGGGTGTACGCCGCCACCGGGACGGTCAACATGGCCGACCTGGCCGGCAAGATCGTGGCGCTGCCCGACGGTCTGCAGACGGCGCTGTCGATGTTCCTGCTCGTCGTGTTCGGCATCAAGGCCGCGATGTTCCCGCTGTTCTTCTGGCTACCCGATTCGTACCCGACCGCCCGCACGCCCGTGACCGCCGTGTTCGCGGGCCTGCTCACCAAGGTGGGCGTCTACTCGATCGTGCGCACCCAGACGCTGCTGTTCCCCGAACACCGGCCCTCGACCGTGCTGCTCGTCATCGCCGGGCTGACGATGGTGGTCGGCGTGCTGGGCGCCATCGCGCAGAACGACATGAAGCGCATCCTGAGCTTCCACATCGTCAGCCAGATCGGGTACATGATCCTCGGGCTCGGGCTGTTCACCGTGGCGGGCGTCGCCGGCACGGTCTTGTTCATCTTCCACCAGATCCCCGTGAAGACCGCCCTGTTCCTGACCACCGGCCTGGTCGAGGAGAGCGCCGGTTCCACGGCGCTCAACCGGGTGGGTGGGCTCATCCGACGTGCCCCGCTGGTGGCCGCGCTCTTCCTGCTGGCCGCCCTCAGCCTGGCCGGCATCCCGCCGTTCTCGGGCTTCGTCGGCAAGTTGGCCCTCGTCGAGGCCGGGTTCGGGGCGAAGGAGTACGCCATCGTCGGCGTGAGCCTGGTCGTCAGCCTGTTCACCCTGTTCTCGATGACCAAGATCTGGAACGGCGTCTTCTGGGGCACCCCCGAGGACCCGACGCTGCGACTGGCCGCGGCGAGCGACGGTGGACGTCTGTCGACCCCGGTGCTCATGCGCGCCGCGACCGTCGGCCTGGTCGGGGTGACGCTCGCGATCGCTTTGTTCGCCGGGCCGCTGTATGAGCTCAGCGAACGCGCGGCCGAAGGGCTGCTCGAGCCGAGCGCCTACATCCGCGAGGTGCTCGGATGATCAGCCGCTGCGTGCTCGTCGCCTGGTTGACCCTGGTCTGGGTGCTGCTGTGGGGAGCGGTCTCGCTCGGCAACGTGGTGGCCGGCCTCGTGCTGTCGACCGCGCTCGTGGTGTGCTTCCCACCGGGTTCGGACCGCGACCGCGAAGTGCACCCGCTGGCGGTGCTGCGCTTCGGGTGGTGGTTCGCGAAGGCGCTCGTCGTGTCGACCCTCGACGTCGCGATCCAGGTGCTCCGGCCGCGGCTGCGACTCGACGAAGGCATCGTCGCCGTGCCGCTGCGGGCGACCTCGCCGGTCGTCGTCACCTTCATCGCGAACGCCATCTCGTTGACGCCCGGCACCTTGACCGTCGACGTCCGGCCACGCAGCTTCGGTTCCGTCGGCCGTGACCCGTCGACCGGCTCGCTGCCCGTCGTCGACGGCGTGGTGCAACCGCCCGTGCTCTACGTGCACTGCCTGGTGACCGGCGACCCGGACAGGGTGCGCGCCGAGGTCGTCGAGCTCGAGGAGCACGCCGTGGCCGCGTTCGGAACGACGGAGGATCGCCGGGCCGTCGAGGGGCCTCCCCCCGTGTGGCCGCGTCCGGCGTCGACGCCTCCGGCCACGGACGATCGCGGCTCGAGCGGACCGGAGGTCGCCCAGTGATCCTCGTCAGCAACATCGCGTTCGGCCTCCTCGCCCTCGGCGTGCTCGCCACGCTCGTGCGACTGGTCACCGGGCCGTCGCTCGCGGACCGCGTGATCGCCACCGACCTGTTCCTGACGTTCCTCGTGATGGGCGCCGCAGTGCTGTCCTTCCGACGGGGTGAGGGTGCCTACCTGGAGGTCATGTTGATCGTGGCGGTCGTCGGCTTCCTGGGCACCGCCATGGTGGCCCGCTTCATCGAACGGCGAGGCGCATGACCGGGCGGACGACGCCGTGAGCGTGCGTGAGGTCATCGCCGCCGCGCTCATCCTGAGCGGCTGCGCGCTCGGGTTGCTCGGAGGGCTGGGCGTGTTGCGGTTGCCCGACGTGTTCGCGCGCATGCACGCAGCGACCAAGCCGCCGACGCTGGGCCTGGTGCTGGTGGCGTTCGGCACCATGCTGCGCGTCGACGAGCTGGCCGATGTCACCCTGCTCGTGCTGGTGGTCCTCCTGCAGTTCCTCACCTCGCCGGTCGGCGCGCACCTGACGGGTCGCGCCGCCTACGACTCGGGTGGTCTGCTGGCGGAGGACACCGCCGTCGACGATCTGGCGGACGCGCCCCCGACGCCGGACACCGACGACGAGGGTCGCGCAGGATGAGCTCCGCTCACCCCTGCTCACGTGTCACCCCTGCTCACGCAGGCTGTGTCACCCCTGCTCACGCAGGCTGTGT
>JAFAFZ010000187.1 GCA_023423215.1 Actinomycetes bacterium | reverse complement strand
ACCGTGGTGCGCGCCGACGCGCTCGCCCACGTCCGGCGGCTCGCCGAGCAGGGCCACCGCTTCGACGTGGCGCTGCTGGACCCGCCGTACGCGTTCGACGGGTGGGACGAGCTGCTCGCCGTCGTGCCGGCCGAGGTGCTCGTGATCGAGTCCGACCGGGCGGTGCCGGTCGAGCCGCACGCCCGGGTACTGAGGGAACGCCGCTACGGCGGTACGGTGGTGACGATCGCTCGCCGCGCCGATCACGGCACGCCGGACCGAGACGTCCCAGCCACCCCTGACCCGATCGACCCTGACCCGCTCGATCCAGACCCTTCGGAGGCCCCCTCGTGACGGTGGTGCTGTACCCCGGATCCTTCGATCCCATCCACAACGGACACGTCGAGATCGTCGAGACCGCGGCGCGGCTGTTCGACCGGGTCATCGTCGCCGCGATGCGGAACCCGCAGAAGGGTGAGCCGCTCTTCAGCCTGGACGAGCGCCAGGAGCTGATCGAGGACTCGCTCGCGCACCTCGACAACGTCGAGGTCACCATGTTCTCGTCGCTCGTGGTGGACCTGGCCCGAGAGGTGGACGCCCACTTCATCGTGAAGGGCCTGCGCGCCGTGTCCGACTTCGAGTCGGAGCTGCAGATGGCGCAGATGAACCGCTCGATCTCCGGGGTGGACACGCTCTTCATCCCCTCGGCGTCGCGGAACTCGTTCCTGGCCTCCAAACTCATCCGCGAGGTGGCACGATTCGGGGGTGACGTGGCCACGATGGTCCCCGCCCCCGTCGCGAACCGCCTGAAGGCGAAGTTCGGCTGACGCGGCGCCCGGACGGTCACGGCACCCGCGTCCGGCCGACTGACGGCGATCACCCACCCGGGTCCGCCCGACGGACAGAATCGCCCCCACGACCCACATCCTCCCGGCCGCCGCGACGGCCCAGCATGGAGAGCCCATGAGTCCCCGAGCCTTCGACGAACTGGACGACCACGGCACCGAGCCCAGCCGCTCCGCCGAGCGGCGTCCGGCAGGTCAGGCGCAGTACCGCGTGCCCGAGACCGAGAGCATCCTCCGTCGGGTCATCGAGATCATCGACACCTCGCCCGGCATGCCGATGTCCGCGTCGGTGCGCGTGAACAAGGAAGAGGTCCTCGAGATGCTCGACGACGCGGTCTCGCGACTGCCCGACGAGCTGCGCAGCGCACGGTGGCTGCTGAAGGAACGCGAGGAGTTCATCGCGCGCTCGCGCCGCGACGGCGACGAGCTGATCGCGGACGCCAAGTCGCGGGTCGCGCACATGGTCCAGCGCACCGAGGTCGTCAAGGCCGCCGAGCTGCGGGCCGCGCAGATCGTCGAGGACGCCGAGGCGACGTCGCGCCGCATGCGCCGGGAGACCGAGGACTACTGCGACCAGAAGCTCGCGAGCTTCGAGAACGTGCTGGCGCGGGTGCAGAAGGCCGTCGCCGCGGGCCGGGACCGCCTGTCGGCGCCCACGATCGAAGAGGCCGAGCTGGGTGCCCGCCGCGCCGGGGAGCGCGACGAGCAGGTCGAGCGGGAGGACCGGCCGACCGGCGCGGTCCCGGTGTTCGACCAGGACCGATGAGCGCGGGCGAGCAGCGGCCGCTGACCATCGGCGTCGCCGAGCTGCGCCGTCGCGCCGGCAACCGCACCGAGATCGACCGCGACGTCCCGCTCGGTCCGCTCGAGATCTCGGCGTCCCGCGTGCCCGACGGCGCCGAGGCGCACGTCCACCTGACGCTCGAGGCGCTCTCGGACGGCATCACGCTCACCGGCACCGTCGAGGTGCCCTGGGAGGGCGACTGCCGCCGGTGCCTCGAGCACACCTCCGGCGTCGTGGTCGCCGAGGTCGCCGAGGTCTTCAAGGACCGGCCCGAGTCGCCGGAGTTCCTGCCCATCGAGCACGACCACATCGACGTGACGGCAGCGGTGCACGACGCAGCGGTGCTGGCGCTCCCGCTCGCGCCGCTCTGCCGTGAGGACTGCCCGGGTCCGGATCCGGAGGAGTTCCCGGTCGCGACCGAGGAGCAGCCGCTCCCGGCGCCCGAGGACCCGCGGTGGGCGGCGCTGGCCGAGCTCCGCTTCGACTCGGACCCACCGGAGTCGCTAGGCTGACCTGTCCGTGTTCGCGGTGCGACCCCGAGGGTCCCCGCAGTTCGCCGCACGGTCGAACCGACACCAGTCCGGACCCGTTCCGTGCGGGGACCCCCGTACCGATCCGCTCCGGACGGATCGACCCACCTTCCAGAGCAGAGACGATCATGGCCGTACCGAAGAAGAAGACCTCGAAGTCGAAGAGCCGGAGCCGTCGGGCGTCCAACTGGACCCTCAAGCCCGCCCCGCGCAGCGTCTGCCCCCGTTGCAGCGCCACGAAGCTGCCCCACGTGGTGTGCGGCAACTGCGGCTGGTACGCCGGCCGCCAGGTCATCGACGTCGACTGACCGATCGGTCGGCGGGTGCGGGCACGCTCGCACCCCACGTCCTGCGATCTGACTGACTTCTTGTCAGTCGGCATCGCTCTGCCCACGGGTCCCGGCCGCTAGTGTGGCCGCACTTCGTCGGCCCGCTCGAGGCGGCCGACGACCTCATGAGAGCGAGAGGCACACGTGTCTGCCGAGACGCACACCACCGGTCCGGATCGTGCCGAGGTGTTGGGAGTGATCAAGGATCAGCTCGCCGACATCCTCGAGATCGATCCCTCCGTCATCAACGAGGGTGACTCCTTCGCCGAGGACCTGCACCTCGGCTCGCTCGAGCTGATCGAGCTCGTCGAGGCCATCGAGGAGGAGTTCGGCCAGCGAGCCGCCGGGTTCCGCATCGAGGACGAGGACCTCGACGACCTGAAGACCGTCCGCGATGCCGTCGACTACGTCCTCGCCCGACTCTGAGGTCGACGTCGTCGACCCCCGTGACGAGCTCTGCCGGCTGCTCGGCTACCAGTTCACCGATCCGCGCTGGCTCGAGCTGGCGCTGCGCCATCGCAGCTGGTGCGCCGAGAACGGCGCCGTGGCCTCGAACGAGCGCCTGGAGTTCCTGGGTGACTCCGTCCTCGGCCTGGTGGTCACCGACCACCTCTTCCGCGCCGCGCCCGACACGAGCGAGGGCGTGCTCGCACGCCACCGCTCCGAGCTCGTGAGCGCCGCAGCCCTGGCCGAGGTCGCGCGGTCGGTGCAGCTCGGTGCCGCCCTGGCGCTCGGCAAGGGCGAGGAGTCCACCGGCGGCCGCGACAAGACGTCGATCCTGGCCGACGGCATGGAGGCCGTGATCGGCGGGGTCTACCTGGACGGCGGCATCGGCGCCTCGACGACGCTGGTCCTGCACCTGCTCGAGGACCGCATCGACGAGGTCCTGCACGGCGGCCTGGCCAGCGACCACAAGTCGCGACTGCAGGAGCTGGCCGCGCACCGCTTCGGCCAGCTGCCGCGGTACCTCCTCACCGAGGACGGGCCCGAACACGAGAAGCACTTCTGGGCACGGGTCGAGCTCGGCGGCACCGAATGGGGCCGCGGCGAGGGGCGCACCAAGAAGGAAGCCGAGCAAGCGGCCGCGCGCCGCGCGTACGAGCGGCTCCAGGAGGAGCCCGACGAGCCGACGGTCGACGTGCCGCCGGCGACATCGACCGGCAACGGCGCCGGCTCCGACGGCGGATCCACATCGAGTCCGGCGGGAACGACCCCAGGGGGGAACCATGCCTGAGCTTCCAGAGCTCGAGCTGCTGCGCAGAGACCTGGAGCGCGAGATCGGCGATCGCAAGATCAAGTCGGTCGACGTGCTCGTGCCGGGTGTGGCCAAGCACCCGAACAAGAAGGGCCTCATCGCAGCGCTCGACGGCGTGAAGCTCACCGGTGTGACACGCCGGGGCATGCTGCTGCTCATCGGCGTCGAGGGCATCAACACCCTCGTCATCTCCCTCGGCGACCACAGCCGCCTGACGCGCAACCAGCCGAAGGAGGACAACGCCCCCGGCACGGCGCTCGTGCTGACCTTCACCCAGGGCGGCCAGCTGCGCCTGGTGGACCCGAAGACGGAGGCGGCGGTCGAGCTCGTCGCCACCGACGAGCTCGAGACGCTCCATCCCGAGCTGGCGGACCTGGGTCTGGACGCCGTCGACGAGCCCATCTCGTGGACCACCTTCGGCGAGCGCCTCATGCGCCGCGACGGCAAGCTCAAGGCGATCCTGATGGACCCGACGTTCCTCGTCGGCATCGGCCCGATGTACTCCGACGAGATCCTCTTCCACGCCGGACTGCGCTACGACCGGATGACCTCGACCCTCTCCGCCCAGGAGATCCGCCGCCTGTACCGGGCCCTCGTCGAGACGGTGCACGAGGCCGTGAAGTACAACGGGACCACCCTCGGCGCCGACGGCTGGGTGGGCCTGTCCGGCAAGCCGGGCGACTACCAGCAGTACCTGACGGTCTACAAGCGCGACGGCGAGATGAGCCCCCGGGCCCGCGGCCCGATCGTGAAGGCCCGCTACGGCA
>JAFAFZ010000180.1 GCA_023423215.1 Actinomycetes bacterium | reverse complement strand
GCCGCGGGTGTGCACGCACCCGCGCACCAGGTCCGCCGGACGCAGCGCGTCGTGGACGGCGTGCGCATCCGCGAGGAACTCCAGCGTCGGAGGCCGTGCGTCCCCGTGCTGGCTTTCGTTGCGGTCTGCGCCCGTATGTGGGCCTCAGCAGCAACGAAAGCGGGGGACGCGCCGAGTACGGCGGCCGACCCCCGATTCGTTGTCATCTACGCCCGGATGTAGGCCTCAGCAGCAACGAAAGCCCGCTGATGACCTCGGGACAGCCGGGGGTGGCGGCGCGGGTGCGGTTCAGCCGGCGGCGCGGGTGCGGCGCAGCACGGGATCGGCGACGCCGAGCACACGGTCCGCGGCGCGCATGACCCAGCCGCCGGCGCCCGGCGCGTCGGGCTCGACCAGGTGGCCCATCACCTGCAGCGGGATGTTGGCGATGCCCTGGGTGCCGACGGCGAGCCGCAGGCCCGACCGCAGGATCCAGGGGTGGCCGATCAGGAACGAGAAGCGTCGGCCGGTGCGCAGGAAGGCGTCGTAGCGCTCGCCGACCAGACGGTCGTAGGTCGCCGGCGCCGTCGCCGGGTCGGCCAGGAAGCGGTCGGCCGCCAGGATCCCGGACTCGAGCCCGTAGTCGATGCCCTCGCCGTTCATCGGGTTCACCAGTCCGGCGGCGTCGCCGATCGCGACCCACCCCGGGCCGTGGCGACGGGTGGTGCTCATCGGCAGACGCCACGCCCGCGGGCGCTCCAGGTCGGGCCCGAGGTCCCAGTCGCGGGTGACGAGCGCCCGGTAGCTCTCCTGCAGCGAGTTCAGGTTGAGCTGCTTGAAGCCCTTCATGGTCGAGAGCGCGCCGACGCCGATGTTCACGGTCCCGTCGCCGGCGGGGAACATCCAGCCGTAGCCCGGCACGGGCGTCCCGCTCTCGTCGCGCAGGGTCAGGCAGGCCTCGAGGTAGCGCTCGGCGTGGCGCGGCGTCTCGGCGTAGGTCCGGATGGCCAGTCCGAACGGCTCGTCGGGATCCCGGTCGATGCCGAGCATGCGGTGCACCTTGCCGGGCGCGCCGGCCGCGACGACCACCAGGTCACCGGTGAAGCGACGCTCGCCGACGCGCACGCCGACGACCCGACCGCCCTCGAGCTCGGGCAGCGCCTCGGCCTCCCAGACCAGCTCGGCACCGGCCTTCTCGGCCAGCTCCATCAGCCGCTCGTCCAGGCGACGGCGGGGCCACACCGCACCGTGGGCCGGGAACGGCGCCAGGCCGGGCCACTCGAGCTGGCGCACCGTGCGGTTGGCGATCATGCGCAGGCCGTCGATGCGGTGCGCGTCCTCGAGCGACACGCCCAGCTCGTCGAGCGCCCGCACCGCCCGTGGCGTCAGGCCGTCGCCGCAGATCTTGTCCCGACCCGGTGCGCCCTTCTCGAACACGGTGACGCGGGCGCCGGCGGACGCTGCACGGATCGCCGTCGCCGCACCGGCGGGGCCGCCGCCGATCACCAGCACGTCACGAGGTTCGGGGGCGCTCACCCCTGCAGTCTGGTCGCTGGCCCGCCGCGACGTGGAGGCGGGCGCGGGTGACGGCCGTCGCAGCAGACGTCGCAGCGTCGTCGACTGCGCCGCCGCACAGGTCGCCGAACAGGCCACCGCACGGACCGCCGTAGGGCCCTCGGCCGCGGTGCAAGCGGTCGTCAAGCGGCACGGAGCGACGGGCAAGTGCGCGTCCAGCAGGTGTCGCGACGCTTCGTCCATGACCTCCACCAGCCAGACCACCGCCACCCCGTCCGCCCACGCCGTCAACGGTCCCGACGCCCCTCGGAGCGCCGGACCCGACGTGCCGCCGCCCGACCTGACCCTGTACGGGATCGTGCACCGCGCCCTGCGACGCGGCGCCGACCGCCTCGCCACCGCCACGGCGGAGCTGGTCGAGCGGCCCGACCCGGCACGCTCCGCCGCGCTCCAGCGCTGGTACCGCGGCTACCTGGCCGAGCTGCATTCGCACCACGAGATCGAGGACCAGATCCTGTTCCCCGAGGTCGCCCGGCGTGCGCCCGAGATGCACGACCACGAGGCACGTGTCGACGTCGAGCACCACATGCTCGTCGAGTGCATGGACCAGCTCGACCGCGAGCTGCGCGACGCGACGGGCCGACCGCGTGACCGGGGCGTGCTGCGTGCCGCCGCGGCGACCGCGCACGACCTCGCGGTGCTGATGCACGCGCACCTCGACCACGAGGACGTCCACATCATCCCGCTCATCGCGTCGACGCTGACCGGCCCGGAGTTCGACGAGCTCGAGGAGCAGGCCCGCAAGCACGGCTCGTTGTCGACGATGGCCTTCGCCGTGCCGTTCCTGGTCGAGAGCGCCGAACCCGACGAGATGGAGCACCTGCTGGACACGGCCGGCGCACCGCTGCGGCTGCTGCTCCTGCTGACCCGCGGCCGCTACGCCCGTCGCACCCGTGCGGCCTTCGACGACGCTCCGACCGCACTGCAGGGAGTCTGAGCCGCTCCCCCGAACGGGGCAGTTTCCCGTCCGCTCCAGCGGGCCACCAGTGCAGCACCAGTGCTGCGCCAACCCGGCCGTGCACGGTGCTCCCAGGAAGAGAGCACGGCCGCACCCCCACCGGTGCGGACCACAGGAGGAGAGACACATGCACACATCCAGCACCGGTCGACGCCGGCGGCTGCGCCTGGCCGCGGCGGCGGTCGCCGGGCTCGTGGTCAGCGCCGCCGCCCTGCCCGCCGGGGCGGCCGAACCGGCATCCGAT
>JAFAFZ010000149.1 GCA_023423215.1 Actinomycetes bacterium | reverse complement strand
GGTGGGTGCTGCGCGACATGGGCAAGCGCCGCCCGGAGCTGGTCTTCGACTGGGTGCTCCCCCGCGCCGCCCGCTGCTCGGGCGTCACGATCCGCGAGGCCGTCAAGCCGCTCTCCGAGGCCCAGCGCGCCGCCGTCCTCGCCGCCCGCTGAGCTCGCGCCGGTCCTGGGCTTGGAACGAATCGACCGTTCCGGAGGCTGAGTTCCTCCAGACGAACTGCAGCAACCGACCGGTATCGGCAGCGCAGGACCCGCCGCGACTCCCGGCCCTGTGTCTGAGAACGGTTCTCGCACATGCGACCGTTGGGCGTTTCACGACCGATCCGGTCGCGAAATGCCCGAAGAGCTCGCAGGGGCGGGGCACGACGAACGGGACACCCGCCGGTGACCTCAGTTGACGCTGAGGTCGTCCGGGTAGAGCGACTGCGACGCGAGGCGGCCGCCCTGGCGGCGCATGACCGAGCGCCAGAGCGCCTCCGGATCCGCGCACAGCACGTCGTCCGGCATCGCCGTCACGACGTGCCACGCACCCGACGCGAGCTCGGCGTCGAGCTGGCCGGCCGACCAGCCCGAGTACCCGGTGAACAGCCGCACCGCGTCCAGGCCCTCGACCTCGTCGTTGACCAGCGCCTCGGGGTCGACGATCACGAGCGGACCGTCGATGGCGACGACGTGCTCCGGCTCGAGCACACCGAGGCCCCGCCGGCCGAGGGCGAGCAGCCCACCGACCGCGACGGGACCGCCCAGGAAGAACACCGGCGGGCTGATGACCAGCGGTGCCACGCCCGGCAGGTGGTCCTCGACCGGCGTCGACGTGGGCCGGTTGAGCACCAGGCCCAGCGCGCCCTCGGGATCGTGCTCGATCATCAGCACGACCGTCTGGTCGAAGTTGTCGTCACCGAGGTCCGGCACCGACACGAGCAGCTGGAAGCGGGTCGAGGCCGCTCCCCCGTCGTGCTCCGCCGCGCCGCTCATCGCCACAGTCTCGCGCCGGTCCGCCCGCCGCGTGCTCGGGGTCGAGCGGCGACGCGAGCCTCGCTCAGGTGATGTCGAGCGAGAGCATCTTGATCGCGTTGCCCCGCAGGATCTTGTACTGCACGTCCTTCGGCAGGTGCCCCATCATCTTCTGGGCGACCTCCTTGGTGTGCGGCCACGTCGTGTCGGTGTGCGGGTAGTCGGTCTCGAAGGTGACGTTGTCGACGCCCACGTCGTCGAGCGAGTTCAGGCCGTGCTGGTCGCGGAAGAAGCAGCCGTAGACGTGCTTGAAGTAGTAGCTCGACGGCGGCTCGGGGATGATGTCGGCGACGCCGCCCCAGGCGCGGTGCTCCGTCCAGACGTCGTCCGCGCGCTCGAGGATGTAGGGCAGCCACCCGATCTGGCCCTCGGAGTAGGCCAGCTTCAGCTCGGGGAAGCGCACGAGCACGCCCGAGAACAGGAAGTCCGACAGCGAGGCCATCGAGTTGTTGAAGCTGAGCGTCGCCGCCACCGCCACCGGCGCGTCGGGTGAGGTGGCCGGCATGCGCGAGGACGAGCCGATGTGCATGCACACCACCGTCTGCGTGTCTGAGCAGGCCTTGAACAGCGGGTCCCAGTAGCCGGAGTGGATGCTCGGCAGACCGAGGTGCGGCGGGATCTCGGAGAAGCAGACCGCGTGGCAGCCGCGCGCGGCGTTGCGGCGCACCTCGGCGGCGGCGAGCTCGGCGTCCCACAGGGGGATGATGCACAGCGGGACGAGGTGGCCGTCGGACTCGCCGCACCACTCCTCGACCATCCAGTCGTTGTAGGCGTAGACGCACGCCTCTCCCAGCGCACGGTCCTTCGCCTCGGTGAAGGTCTGGCCGCAGAACCGCGGGAACGAGGGGAAGCACAGCGACACGTCGACGTGGTTCATCAACATGTCCTCGACGCGGGCCTTCGGGTCGTAGCAGCCCGGGCGCATCTCGTCGTAGGTCATGGGCGTCATCGTCATCTCGTCGCGGCTGTAGCCGACCGCGGCGACGTGGCGCTTGTGGATGTAGACCAGGTCCTCGAACACCCAGCAGTCGGCCGGACGGCCCTCCGGGGTGAACTCCTGCTCGTAGGTGCCGCCGCCGATGTGCTTCATCGCACCGACGCCGCGACGCTCGATCTTGGGACCCCGGTCGCGGTACTTAGCGGGCAGCCAGGTCTCCCAGACGTGGGGCGGCTCGACGACGTGGTCGTCGACGCTGACGATCATCGGGAACGCGTCGGCCGAGTAGCCCGATTGCGTGGAGTCCTCGATGATCGTCACTGGATCGCCTCCTGGCCGCGTCGGGTGCCGCCCGTCGAGGACGGCACCCACCCGTATCTGACGGGTCGTCAGATCGTACTGCGCGAGCGCGGCGGCGGCAGGTTCAACCCGCCGGGAGGATGCTCTGGCCGTCGGTCCCCCACCAGCTGGCGGTGAGCTGGAACCCCTCGATCGAGGTGGTCGGGAACATGACCTCGAAGCTCCGCTTGTACGTGGTGCGCAGGATCTGCCACCGGCCGTCACGACGCTCGTAGGTGTCCTCGTAGAACGCGGCGCCCATCAGCATGAACTTCCACTCGGTGTCGACGACGATGTCCTCGAGCGCCCACGTCCCCGTCGCCCGGTCGCCGTCCACGGTGATCTCGGGGTGGTGCACGCGGTGGCTCGAATGGAAGGTCTCGCGGCTCATGCTGCGGTCGAGGAAGCCCAGGATCTCGTCCCGGCCGTCGAAGCTGTACTTGCCACCGCTGTACGCGGCCGTGGCGTCGGGCCAGAGCACCTCGGTCATCCCGGCCCAGTCCTTCTGGTCGAGGCAGCGGAAGTACGCGTACTTCACGCGCTTGATCTCTTCCAGGTCGGTCAGCTCTTCGGGGGTCATCTGTTCGGGGGTCTCCTGTCGGGATGCCGGACCGGTCGGTCCGGCCGGTCAGAACGTCGGGGGGTGCGATGCCGGGCGCTCGCCGGCCAGCGTGGCGTCGCGCAGGTCGATGACGTCCGCGTCGTCGAGCCGGGCACGTGGCAGCTCGCCGCGCGAGCGGAGCGGGCGTCGGCGCGTCGCGTTGTCGGTCGACAGCACGACCGAGCGCACGCGGGTCACCGGCTCCCAGCGATCACCCCAGCCCTCGCCCTCGGGCGAGAACAGCGGCGAGCGAGCGGGCTCGGCGACGACGTCGTCGTGCTGGTGGTGGTCCGACGCGTCGGCCGTCGGCGCCGGGTCGTCGGCGGCCTCGGCGTCCGGTCGACCTGTGCGTGGCGCCCAGCGGTACCAGCCGGCGAGCACGCCGGCCGCGAACGCGCCGACGATCAACGTGAGCGAGAACAGGAACTGCAACAACCGCATGGCCTCGTAGCGCACGCCGCCCCCTCGTCCTTCAAGATCGCCGACCGCTCCGCCGGAGCGGGATCCCCCCGGATCAGCTGCGGACTGTACCGGCAGTCCCACCACCCGGGTCGGATGCGCGACCTCTGCGGTCGTAGTGTGCCGACCTCACGACCGACCACGACCACGCAGGGGGAACGATGTCGCCACGGGTCGACCAGCTGCTCGCCGAGCTCACCACCGACGAGAAGGCCTCGCTGACCTCGGGGGTCGACATGTGGCACGGCCACGCCGTCGATCGCCTCGGCATCCCGGCGCTCAAGGGCAGCGACGGGCCCGTGGGCGTGCGCGGCGACCGCTGGGTGGGCACGACCTCGGCGTGCACGCCGTGCGGCACCGCGCTGGGAGCGACCTGGAACGTCGAGCTGCTCCACGAGGTCGGCGTCGTGATCGGCGAGGAGGCCCGCTCGAAGTCCGTCGACATCGTCCTGGCCCCCACGGTCAACCTGCACCGGCACCCGCTCGCCGGCCGCAACTTCGAGTGCTACTCCGAGGACCCGGTGCTGAGCGCGCGCAGCGCGGCGGCGGTCATCGACGGCATCCAGTCCACCGGCGTGGGGGCGTGCATTAAGCACTTCGTCGCCAACGACAGCGAGTACCAGCGCCACACCATCTCGTCGGCCGTCGGCGAGCGTGCCCTGCGCGAGCTGTACCTGGTGCCGTTCGAGCACGCGGTCGCGCAGTGCGACGTCGTGTCGGTCATGTCCGCCTACAACCGCCTGAACGGCACCTACTGCGCCGAGCACCGCTGGCTGCTGCGCGACGTCCTCAAGGGCGAGTGGGGCTTCCGGGGCCTGGTCATGTCGGACTGGTGGGGCACGATGAGCCCCGCCTCGGCGGAGGGCGGGCTCGACCTGGAGATGCCCGGGCCGCCGAAGCACCTCGGTCCGGGGGTCGCCGAGCGCGTGCGAGCGGGCGACCTGGACGAGTCCGTGCTGGACGACATGGTGCGGCGGCTGCTGGAGGTGAGCGAGCGGCTCGGGCTGCTCGACGCGGAGTGCCCCCGTCCGGCGGAGCGGTCCGAGGACCGGCCGGAGCACCGTGAGGTGCTGCGCCGCGCCGCGACCGAGGCGATCGTGCTGCTGCGCAACGACGAGGTCGACGGCCGTCCGGTCCTACCGCTGCGCGTGGACGAGCTGCGACGTGTCGCATTGATCGGCCCTGCGGCGGACGTGCCGGCCGCGCTCGGCGGCGGCAGCGCCGCAGTTAACCCCCACCACGTCGTGACGGTGCGCGACGGGCTGCGCGCGGCGTTGCCCGACTCGGTCGAGCTGGTGCACGAGATCGGGGTCGAGGCCTACCGCAGCGCGCCGCCGGTCGACCGGCGACGGCTGCGCACCACCGCCCCCCACGGGTCGACCGTCGAGGGGATGACCGTCGAGTACTTCGCGAACCGCGACCTGGCCGGCGACCCGGTGGTCACCGAGTGGGCCGCGAGCCCGCGGCTCACCTGGATGGGCGCCGAGGCGGCGCCCGACGTACCGACCTCGGGCTTCTCGTTGCGGATCCGCGGCACCTTCGTGGCCGACGTCGCAGGCGTGCACACCTTCTCGCTCGTCACCGGCGGGAGGGGCGGCCGCGTGCTGCTCGACGGCGAGGTCCTGCTGGACAACTTCGAGGGCCAGCAGCCGGGCACGACCTTCTTCGGGCTGGGCTCCGCCGAGATCCGGGCGACGGTCGAGATGGAGGCCGGCGACACCCACGAGCTCGTCGGCGAGCTGGTCGGCTTCGAGGGCCTCGAGGTCGCGGCGCTCCTGCTCGGCCACCTGCCCCCCGTGCCGACCGACGGCATCGGACGGGCCGCCGCCGCAGCGGCCGATGCGGACGTCGCGATCGTCGTGGTCGGGCTGAACCAGGACTCCGAGTCCGAGGGCGAGGACCGCGGGTCGATGTCGCTCCCCGGCGAGCAGGACGCGCTCGTGCGTGCGGTCGTCGCGGCCAACCCCGCGACCGTCGTGCTCGTCAACGCCGGTTCGGTCGTCGACCTGGACGCGGCCGAGGGCGCCGCCGCCGTCGCGCAGACGTGGTACCTCGGACAGGAGACCGGCGATGCGGTCGCCGCGGTCCTGACCGGCGCGGCGTCGCCGTCGGGGCGCCTCCCGACGACCTACGGCCGCCGGGTCCAGGACTGGCCCTCGCACCTCAACTACCCGGGCGACGCCGGCCAGGTCCTCTACGGCGACGAGCTGTTCATGGGCTACCGCGGCTTCGACCACCTCGGCACCGAGCCGCGCTTCTGCTTCGGCCACGGGCTCGGCTACTCGACCTTCGAGTGGTCGCCGGCGTCGCTCTCGCGCCACGAGGTCTCGGTCGCGGAGCTGACCGACGGCGTGGTGGTCGAGGTCACCCTCGAGGTCCGCAACACCGGTGACCGCACCGATGCGGCGGTCGTGCAGTGCTACGTGCACGACGTGGAGCACTCGATGGCCCGGCCCGACCAGGAGCTGCGCGGCTTCGCGAAGGTCGAGCTGCCGAGCGCGGACGCGGCCACGGTGACGATCCCGCTCGACCTCCGCAGCCTGGCGACGTGGGACCCGGGCGTCGGCGACTGGCGCGTCGAGCCGGGTGAGTTCGAGGTGCGCGTCGCCGCATCGAGCCGCGACGTGCGCAGCACGGCACGGCTCGTGGTCACGGACTGAGCGTCCCGCCGCCGTCGGCCGCACGGTCGTCGGCGGCGCGGTCTGCCGGTCCGTCCGCGGACAGCGCGTCGATCATGCGCCGCACGAGCGGGACGGGCAGGCCCTGGACCCCGGTCGGGTCCTCACCCTCGACGTCGACGACGAAGCCCTCACCGTCGTCCATCTCGAGCTGGTCCTCGATGCGGTACGAACCGCTGCTGTCGTAGGGCTCGAAGCGCCGCACGTACGACCGCGCCTCGGCCTCGTCGAACGCGCGCATCGTGACCCGCTGCTCGTCGACACCCTCGACGACCCGCCCGCTGGAGAGGTGGACGAGGACCAGCCCGTTCACGAGGCGGTGCGTCGTGCCGGACATGCGCAGCAGCTGCTCGACGGCCCGGTCCTCGTCCGGTTGCTTGTGCAGCTGGAGCGGGCCCTGCGCGGTGTCGACCACCCCGACCTGGTCCCCGGCCAGCACGAACGCCTCGGCGTGGCGTGATGCGACGTCCGCGGCCTTGCGGCGGGCGAGCTCGAGGGCGAAGCCCTCGGGTCCGAGCCGCTCGAAGAGGTGGTCGAGGGCCCGTTCGTCGACGTCGGGCGGATCGATCGTCGCGGTCAGCCCCACCGAGGCGAGCAGGGCCGCACGGTAGGGCGACCCGGAGGCGAGCACGCGCTGCGGTCCGGCCATGTCGCCGAGTCTCGCACCGCCCCCCGGGTCCTG
>JAFAFZ010000104.1 GCA_023423215.1 Actinomycetes bacterium | reverse complement strand
GGCCTGCACCGTCGAGCTCAGCTCTCGAGCGGGAGCAGCGCGTTGGTCGGGATGAGCTCGACGTCGAGCCCGTCCGGCAGCACGTGGGCGAAGTCCGGGTACTTGCGCACGGCGTTCTCGCGGTAGCGGGTCGTCGAGTGCACCGGGTCGGTGTCGAAGTTCGGGATGACCTTCGAGCCGAACAGCTCGATCATCTCGAGCACCTCTTCGTGCTCGAAGCCCTCGTTCGGGATGCCGAAGACCAGCTGGTCGCAGCCGACCTCCTGGTACTTGGCGATCTGCTCGTTGACCTCGTCCGGGCTGCCGCACAGCAGGTAGCCGGCCTCGATGAGCGAGTCCAGCGTGGCCTCGTCCGGGATCTGGTACGGGCGACCCGGCCACTTCACTGCGCCCTTCTGGGGCGGCATCGTGTCGTGGTACATGTTCACCATCGTGTTCAGGTAGCCACGACCCGGCGACATGGCGATCTCTCGCGCACGGTTGCGATCGGCCAGGCACACGACGGCGTTGGTCATCATGACGTTGTCGTTCATGAACTGGCCGAGCGGCGTCGTGCAGTTGGCGATGCCCTCCTTGTAGGCCTCGATGCGGCCCTTCAGGTTGTAGATGGGCTCGAAGTTGAAGGCGATCGCGCCGATGCCGAGCTCGCCGGCCTTGGTGAAGGTGCCGGGGTTGCCGCAGCCGACCCACAGCGGCGGGTGGCCCTTGCCGTACGGCTTGGGGAGGATGTTGTGCGGCAGCTCGACCTTGAAGAACTCGCCGTCGAACGTGTAGTCCCGCTGCTCCCACATGCGCAGGATCTCGGGGGCCGCCTCGTCCCACATGGCCTTGGTCTCGGAGGTCAGCAGGTCGAACGTGGCCATCTCGTGGGAGCCGGCGCCGCGGCCGGTGCCCCACTCGTAGCGGCCCTCGGTGACGTGGTCGAGCATGGCGACGCGCTCGGCGTTGCGCACCGGGTGGTTCACCGGGCGCGACAGGTTCATGATCGCCGAGCCCATGTGGATGCGATCCGTCTTGGCAGCGATGTACCCGAACACGACCTCGGGCGCCGACAGGTGCGAGTACTCGGTCAAGGCGTGGTGCTCGCCCAGCCAGACGTACTTCCAGTTGAAGCCGTCCGCGTGGATCGCGTAGCTGATCTCCCGCTTGAGCATCTCGTGCTCGGACGCCGGGTCGTGCGCCGCCGGGCCGGGCAGGTACCCGTTGAGGAAGAGACCGAACTCCATGAGGACCACCTTCTGCTCGTGCCGCCCGACCCCCTGCCGGACGAAACTAGAACACGTTCTAATGTAGGGCATTAGCACGCGCTCGGCAAGGAGTCGCCGGCGCCGCGGCTGTCCGCGGCTTTCGTTGCTGCTGAGGCCCTCCCACGGGCCTGAGCCGCAACGAAAGCCTGGAGCACGCACCGCCTTGGGCCAGCGCCGCCCCTTTCGTTGCTCATGAGGCCCTCCCACGGGCCTGGGCCGCAACGAAAGCCCGGCGAGCGCGTCGACCTGGGAGGTGAGGATCCGGGTCGCTGACAGGTGGTCAGCGTCTACCGTTCCGGCCGTGATGCGTCTCGATCCGATCACCGCCGACCACTCACCCCGCACTCGTCGGCGGTGGATGCCGACGAGGGTGGCCGTTGCAGCGTTGCTCGGGTTGGCCCTGGTCACGGCCGCGTGCTCCGGGAGCGACGCCGAGTCCTCCGGGTCCTCGACCACCGCGGGTGACGCGGTCGCGACCGATGACGCGGCTCAGCAGCCCGACCAGCTCCGACCGCTGCACGCGACTCGCGGCGGCGACTCGCCCGGCGTGTATGACGACCTCGGCCGGCAGGTCCTGCTGCGCGGCGTGAACCTGAACGTGCTCGGCGACTACGCGCAGAACAGCGCCGCCTACGACGTGGTCATCCCGGCGACCGAGCAGGACTGGGCCGACATGGCCAGCTACGGCTTCGACTCGGTGCGACTGCTCATGAGCTGGTCCCGCCTCGAGCCGACCCGTGGCACCGTCGGCCAGGCGTACCTCGACGAGATCCGCGACGCGATCGACCAGGCGGCCGCCCACGGCATCTACGTGGTGCTCGACATGCACCAGGACGCATGGAGCAAGCACACCTCGACGCCCGAGGGGACGGTCTGCCCGGAGGGCACCGAGCCGTCCATCGGCTGGGACGGCGCACCCGAGTGGGCCACGATCACCGACGGCGCCGACACCTGCGCGACCGCCGGCGTGCGTGAGCTCGCCCCCGCCGTGGCGCAGGCCTTCGAGAACTTCTACCTGGACACCGACGGCATCCAGACCGCCCTGGTCGAGACGTGGGCGGAGGTCGCCGCCGAGTTCGCGGACGAGCCGGCGGTGGCGGGCTACGACCTGTTCAACGAGCCCAACTGGGGCCTGTCGACCGCGACCAGCGGTGAGCGCCTGGGCGGCTTCACGAACCGTGCGATCGCCGCGATCCGGGCGGCCGAGACGAACACGCCCGAGGGCTTCGAGCACATCGTGTTCTTCGAGCCGGTGGTCGTGTTCCCTGGCGAGGGCACCCTCGTCCCGCCGTCGACGATCACCGACGACAACGTCGTGTTCGCGCCGCACGGGTACAACGAGTCGATCCAGGGCGGCACGATCGAAGAGGGCTTCGCCGCGTCGGCCGCCGCCGCGACCGAGTACGGAA
>JAFAFZ010000504.1 GCA_023423215.1 Actinomycetes bacterium | reverse complement strand
CCGGTGCAGCCCGGCGGCGGCATCCGCGACGACGCGGCGGCCGAGGCGCTCTTCGAGGCCGGCGTCGCCCGCGTCGTGGTCGGCACAGCGGCCCTCGAGGACCCGGCGTTCGTGCGCCGGCTCGCAGCGCGCCACCCGGTGACCGTCGGACTGGACGCCCGCGGCCGCGACGTCGCGGTGCGCGGCTGGATCGAGGGCTCGGGCGCGGACCTGCTCGACCTGGCGAAGGCCTTCGAGGACGCCGGCGTCGCCGCCCTGGTCGTCACCGAGATCGCACGGGACGGCACGCTCGAGGGCCCCGACGTGCACGGGCTGTCCCAGGTGCTCGACGCGACCACCATCCCGGTGATCGCGTCGGGCGGCGTCGGCACGATCGAGGACCTGCACACCCTCGCCGCGCTCCGGGCATCGGGTCGTCGCCTCTCGGGCGCCATCGTCGGCCGCGCGATCTACGAGGGCCGCTTCACGGTGACCGAGGGGGTCGCCGCGACCGCCGGGGGTGCGGCATGAGGACCGCCCGGGTGGTGCCCTGCCTGGACGTCGACGCCGGCCGGGTCGTCAAGGGCGTGAACTTCGTCGAGCTGCGCGACGCGGGCGACCCGGTCGAGCTCGCCGCCCGCTACGACGCCGAGGGCGCGGACGAGCTGGTGTTCCTGGACATCACCGCCTCGTCGGATCGCCGCGACACCACCGTGGACATGGTGCGACGCACCGCCGAGCAGGTCTTCATCCCCTTCACGGTCGGGGGCGGCGTGCGCTCGGTCGAGGACGCCCGGCGGCTGCTGCGCGCGGGTGCCGACAAGGTCGGCGTCAACACCGCGGCGGTGGACCGGCCCGAGGTCGTGTCCGAGATCGCCGAGGAGTTCGGCGCGCAGTGCGTCGTGGTGGCGATCGACGCCCGGGCGCGCCGCGATCAGGGCACCAGCGGCTGGGAGGTCTACACCCACGGCGGCCGGACGGCCGTCGGGCTGGACGCGGTCGAGTGGGCCGCCCGTGTGGTCGAGCTCGGGGCCGGCGAGATCCTGCTGACCTCGATGGACCGCGACGGCACGAAGGACGGCTTCGACCTGGGCCTGACCGCCGCCGTCAGCGAGGCGTGCTCGGTCCCGGTCATCGCCTCGGGCGGTGTCGGCACGCTCGACCACCTGGTCGAGGGCGTCACCGTCGCCGGCGCCGACGCGGTGCTGGCGGCGTCGATCTTCCACTTCGGTGAGTACACCGTCGCCGAGGCCAAGGCGGCCATGTCGGCCGCGGGCGTCCCGGTGCGTCCGGCATGAGCGGGGACGGGGCCGTCACGTCCTCGGACGAGGCGGACGTCCGCGCCCGGCTCATCGAGGTCACGATGGCGCTGCTCGACTCCGGCGGCGAGCAGGCCCTGCGCGTGGTCGAGGTCGCCGAGGCGGCCGGCGTGTCGATGGGCACGATCTACACCCACTTCGAGAACCGACGCGCGCTCGTGGCGGCGGTGCGGCTCGAGCAGTACCGCCGCTGGATGGACGAGAGCCTGGCCGGAATCCACGCCGTGCTCGACGGGATGGACCAGGGCCAGGACGCCGCCGCGTCGGCGACCGTCGCGGCGCTCGGTTCGCTGATCATCCGTCCCGCCGACCCCGTGGCCAGGGCGCACCGCGTGGTGCGCATCGACGCGATCGCGGCGAGCCACCACGAGCCGGCGCTGGCGGCGGCCATGCAGGACATGCAGCGCGCCCTGAACGCAGCGGCCGCCGAGCTGGTGCGCCGGGGCCAGGCGCTGGGCGTCGTCGATCCGGCGATCGATCCCGCGGCGATGGCGCTGCTGCTGCAGGCGGTGCCGCTCGGCTTGGCGGTCGCGGACCTGGACCCCGAGAGCGGGCCGTCGGGCGAGGCGTGGGTCGAGCTGCTCCTGCGCGTCGGCGCGGGCCTGGGCGGGTCCGCCACCAGCTAGGTCGCGCTGCGACCTCGACCCCGGGTCAGCCGGCGAGCGCGTCGAGGGGACCCCGTTCGCCGCGGCGCACGAACCACTCCCACCCGTACACGTCGGCGAAGCGCTCGTCGTCGAGCCGGAACACAGGTGCCTCGCCGGGCAGCTGGCTCACGTGGGCGGCCATCGCGGCGCGCTTGCGGTCGAGCTGGGAGCGCACGTCCACGACGACGTCGATCTCGACCGACGAGTACCCGATGTGCGACCCGGCCAGCCCGAGGTCGCCGGCGAGCGCGGCCTCCTCGACGAGGTGCGTCTCGACGAAGTGCAGGTACTCGCGGTCGACGGTCATCTCGTAGAGCGAGCCGACGCCCGCGAGCTGCGCGGCGCGCACACCGACGCGATGGCCCTGCACGTGATCGGGGTGGCCGTAGATGCCGTGCGGGTCGTACACCACCAGCGAGTCGGTCGACTCGGCGACCAGCAGCTCGGCGACCCGGAGGGCGGCGGTCTCGACGTCCGCGCTCCAGAACGAGCCGGGTGCGTCGTTGGCAGGGTCGCCCTCCATGCCCGAGTCGGGGTGGTCGAGGAACGCGACCGACGCGACGCCGAGCAGCTCGGCCGCCACCTCGGTCTCGCGACGGCGCGTCGCGTCCAGCGGGTGCGGCCCGGCGACGCCCAGCCCGAGCTCGCCGCCGGTCGCGACGACGAGCACCACTCGGTGGCCGTCGTCCGCAAGCCGCGCCATCGTGCCGCCGGTGAAGATCGCCTCGTCGTCGGGGTGGGCGTGCAGGAAGGCGATCGTGGCCATGGACCGACGACGGTAGGGGAGGTGCGTGGGTCGTCCCAGCACCGCAGGCCATGATGGACGGATGGACCTCCGGATCTTCATCGAACCCCAGCAGGGCGCCAGCTACGACCAGCAGCTCGCAGTGGCGCAGCGCGCCGAGTCCCTGGGCTTCGACGCGTTCTTCCGGTCCGACCACTACCTGCGCATGGGCGACGGCTCGCCGCTGCCGGGACCGACGGATTCGTGGATCACGCTCGCCGGCATCGCACGCGAGACCTCGACGATCCGGCTCGGCACGCTCGTGACCTCGGCGACGTTCCGCCACCCCGGTCCGCTCGCGATCTCGGTCGCCCAGGTGGACGTCATGTCGGGCGGCCGCGTCGAGCTGGGGCTCGGCGCCGGGTGGTTCGACGACGAGCACCTGGCCTACGGCATCCCGTTCCCGCCCCTCGGCGAGCGCTTCGACCGGCTCGAGGAGCAGCTCGAGATCCTGCAGGGCCTGTGGCACACGCCGGTCGGCGAGACCTTCGCCCACCACGGCGAGCACTGGACCATCGAGGCGTCGCCCGCGCTGCCCAAGCCCGCCCAGCCGGTGGGCCCGCCGATCATCATCGGCGGCGCCGGCCCGCGACGCACCCCGGCGCTGACGGCACGCTTCGCGACCGAGTTCAACACGCCGTTTCTGTCGCTCGACGACGCGATCGCCATCAACGCGAAGGTCGACGAGGCGTGCGTCACCGTCGGACGCGACCCGGTCACGGTGCGCCGCTCCTCGGCCCTGGTGCTCTGCGCCGGAGCGGACGAGGCCGAGGTCGCCCGTCGTGCGTCCTCGATCGGTCGTGAGGTGCCCGAGCTGCGGGAGAACGGGCTGGCCGGCACGCCCGACGAGCTGATCGCCAAGCTGGGCGACTTCGCACGCATCGGTGTCAGCCGGGCGTACCTGCAGGTGCTGGACCTGGACGACCTGGACCACCTGGACCTGGTCGCCGCCGAGGTGCTGCCCGCCGTCGCCGAGCTCTGACCGCGGCGCTCCCGACCGGCTCGGCGGGCGCTCCGGCGCCGCCCCGGCGGGCGGATACCGTGGGCGGACCATGAGCGACGAGCAGGACCCCGAAGCGACCGAGACCGCCGCAGCGGCGCCGGCCGAGGCCGAGGGCGGCATGGGCCGCCACGACAAGCTGCCGGTCCGCATGCTGAACGACCGCATCCTGGTGAAGCTCGACTCCGCCGACGAGGAGCGTCGCTCCAGCGGGGGGATCCTGATCCCCGCGACCGCGCAGCTCGGCAAGCGGTTGGCGTGGGCCGAGGTGCGCGCCACGGGACCGAACGTGCGCGCCGTGCAGGAGGGCGATCACGTGCTCTTCAACCCGGAGGACATCTACGAGGTCGAGGTGCGCGCCGAGACCTTCATCATCCTCCGCGAGCGCGACATCCATGCCGTGGCGGCAGAGCGCCTGGAGGAAGGTCACACGGGCCTGTACCTCTGAGGCCCGGCGCCGTCTGCATCCAGCCCGGAACCGGTTGGGGAGGGTCGGTCGGCGACTCCTACGATGACGCCATGTCCGACACCCCTGCTGCCGACTCGCCCGCGGTCACACCGATCGAGGTGCGTGACGAGGACCTGGCCCAGGTCCGCTACGACGAGGACGGCCTGGTCCCTGCGATCGTGCAGGACGTCGAGACGCACGCGGTGCTGATGATGGCGTGGATGAACGCGGAGACCTTGCGCATGAGCCTCGAGCAGGGACGCACCGTCTTCTGGTCCCGCTCGCGGCAGGAGGTGTGGCGCAAGGGCGACACCTCGGGCGACCGCCAGTTCATCCGCTCGGCGTCCTACGACTGCGACGGCGACACGCTGCTGTTCCAGGTCGAGCAGGAGGGCAACGGCGCCTGCCACACCGGCGCGTACTCCTGCTTCTTCCGCGACTTCGGCGCATGAGCGCAGAGGTTGCCGAGGCGCCGTCGGGCGCACGCATCGTCCCGGACCGAGCGACGTTCCACGTGCTGGCGCGGACGCACCGGGTCGTGCCGGTCTGGCGCACGCTGCTGGCCGACCTGACCACGCCCGTCGCGGCGTTCCTGCGCCTGTGCGGCGACGACGCCGGCGGTCGTGCGGGGTTCCTGCTCGAGTCGGTCGACCACGGCGGTCGCTGGAGCCGCTGGTCCTTCGGCGGTGGTCACCCACGCGCCCGCCTGGTGAGCCGCGACGGCCACGTCACCGTGACGGGCGAGCTGCCCGAGGGCATCGTGCGCGACGACGGCATGCTCGCCGCGGTGGAACGCCTGCTCGAGCACCACCGCGCACCGGCGCCGGAGCAGCTCGGCCCGGCCGGAGCAGGGCTGCCGCCGCTGCACTCCGGTGTGGTCGGCTACCTGGGCTACGACGTCGTGCGTGAGGTCGAGCGGCTGCCGCACGCACCACCGGACGACCGCGGCTGGCCCGATGCGGTGCTGTCGGTGATCGGCGAGCTCGCGGCGTACGACCACTGGAACCAGCAGGCCACGCTCATCGCGAA
>JAFAFZ010000160.1 GCA_023423215.1 Actinomycetes bacterium | reverse complement strand
ACGTCGAGCACCTGGCGTTCGGCGACGTGCGAGCGGCGGGGGCGGCCGCTGCCGACGTCGCCGCCCGGACCCACGTCGTGCACCTGGACGCACCCGTGCAGCGGGTCGTCTCGCTGGTGTCCGAGCGCTACGACGAGCTGTGGACCGGGGCGAAGGGCTTCTACAAGGTCGAACCCGTCGTCGCGGACGGCGGCGAGGTCATCCTCTACGCGCCCCACATCGAGCGCATCGCCGTGACGCATCCCGGCATCGAGCGCATCGGCTACCACTGCCGCGACTGGTTCCTCGCCCACTGGGACGAGGTGCAGCACCTGCCCCGCGGCGAGCTGGCGCACTCGACCCACCTGTTCGGTGCCGGCACCTACGACCCGGTGGCGGGGGAGCGGGGCCGCGTGCGCGTGACCCTGGCGACCGGCATCCCCGAAGCGACCACCCGGGCGGTCAACCTCGGCTACCTGGACCCCGCGCACCTCGACCTGGCGGCCTACGAGGCCGACCCGGACACGCTGGTCGTGCACGACGCGGGCGAGGTGCTCTACCGCCTGCGATGAGACGCGGCCGCCTGCGATGAGGCGCCACCGCCTGCGATGAGGCGCCACCGCCTGCGACGAGGCGCGACCGCCCCCGATGAGCGGGCGGTTCACACCGGGGCGGGCGCCACCTCGACCGGGATGCCGTTCACCGCAGCGTTGCCCGACAGCGGATCCACCAGGTGCCCGGGTGCGAGCAGGTTGTTGTTCACCCCGGCGTGCTCCCGCGCCACCGACAGGCGGGTGCCGGGACGGTCGTGCCCCCAACCGTGGGGGAGCGACACGACGCCGGGGCGCATCTCGTCGCTGACCTCGACCGGCACGTCCACCGCGCCGGCCTCGCTCGTCACCCGCGCCAGCTCGCCGTCGACGAGTCGGAACGCGGCGGCGTCGTCCGGGTGCACCAGCAGGGTGCAGCGGTCCCGGCCCTTCACCAGCACCTCGATGTTGTGCATCCAGCTGTTCTTCGAGCGCAGGTGGCGACGGCTCACCAGCACCAGGCGCTCGGGTGCGGCGGCCATGGTGGCCCGCAGCCGGGGCAGGTCCTCGAGGATGTAGCGCGGTGCCAGCTCGATGCGGCCCGAGGGCGTGCCGATCATCTCGGCCGCGCGCGGGACGAGCGGTCCCAGGTCGATGCCGTGCTCGGCCGCCTGCACCCGCTCCAGGGTGAGGCCGCCGGGCGCGTCGCCGTAGCGGTCGCCCCACGGGCCCATGCGCAGCTGCAGGTCGATCAGCCGCTCGGGTCCTCCGTGGTCGTAGCGCGGCGCGATCGTGTCCGGGTCGAGCCCGTAGGTCGTGCAGAAGTACGAGAACATCCCGTCATCCAGCGCCGCGAAGTCGAAGGTCTCGTCGCTGCCGCCCGCGCAGTACCACCCGAGGCGCGCCAGGACCTCGTGCTCCGGCACCGTGCCCTCGGGCGTCGCGTAGAGCGCGTCGCTCCACTTCGTCGCCGACCCCGCGGCCCACCCCCAGATCAGGTCGTCGAAGTGCGGGGTCTCGAGCGGCGACGGCCCCGGGAGGATCACGTCCGCGTGGCGTGTCGTCTCGTTGACGTAGTTGTCGATCGAGATCATGGCGTCGAGCATCGGCAGCGCGGCGTCCAGCCGTGCCGAGTCCGGCGCGCTGATGACCGGGTTGCCGGCGACCGTGAAGAGCGCCTTCACCTGTCCCTCGCCCGGCGTGTCGATCTCCTCGGCCAGGCACGAGCAGGGGATCTGCCCCAGGATCTCGGGCGCGCCGCGCACCCGCGAGTGCCAGCGACCGAAGCGCGGTTCGCCCCGGATGTCCTTGACCCACGCCAGCGGCGCGTGCGCGGGGCGACCCCACATCAGCCCGCCCTCGGCGTCGAAGTGGCCGGTCAGCACGTTGACGACGTCGACCAGCCACGACGCGAGGGTGCCGAAGGGCTGGTTGCACAGGCCGATGCGCCCGTAGAGCGCCCCTCGGCGTGCGGCGGCCAGCTCCCGTGCGGTGCGGCGGATCGTCTCGGCCGGCACCCCGCAGAACTCCTCGACCGACTCCGGGGTGAACTCAGCGACGGTGGCTGCGACGTCGTCGACGCCGTTCACCAGGCCGTCCACGGCGCCCAGGTCGACCAGGCCCTCGGACACGACCACCTGGCAGAGCGCGAGCAGGAAGGCGGCGTCGCTGCCGGGACGGATGGCGATCCACTCGTCCGCACGGTCCGCGGTCTCGGTGCGCCGCGGGTCGACCACCACGACCTTGCCTCCCCGCGCCTGGATGCGCTCGACCTCGCCCATCAGGTCCGGACAGGCCAGCAACGAGCCGCCCGACGCCTGCGGGTTGCCGCCCATGATCACCCAGTGGTCGGTGCGGCGGACGTCGACGGTCGGGATCTTCCACGAGTTGCCGTAGAGCAGCGCCGAGGACACGTTCTTCGGCCACTGGTCGATCGTTCCCGACGAGTACGTCACCGGGAAGCCGGCCTGGCCGACGAGCAGACCGAGGTAGCGGCCCAGGCCGAAGGAGTGCCCGACGGGGTTGCCGATGAAGGCGGTCATCGCCCCGGCGCCGTGCCGTTCGAGCACGCCGTCGATGAGCTCCTTGCAGCGGGCGAACGCCTCGTCCCAGGTCGCGTCGCGGAAGGTGTCGCCCTCTCGGATCAGCGGGACGCGCACGCGGTCGGGGTCGTCGTGCAGGCGACCGAGCGTGGTGCCCTTGGGGCACAGGTAGCCCTTCGACCACACGTCGTCCGCGTCGCCGCGCACGACCTTCACGCGGTCGTCGTCGTCCAGGTGCACCTCGAGCCCGCACATGCACTCGCAC
>JAFAFZ010000138.1 GCA_023423215.1 Actinomycetes bacterium | reverse complement strand
GGCGCCCAGCCCCGCCGCACGCCCCCCGCGACCGGGCCGGCGGGGGCCGGGTGGGGTGCGGCGATGGCCTCGGTGATCGAGGCGAGATCGAGCTCCACAGGTGGATCAGCAGGACCCGGCGACGGTGGGCGTCACTGCTGGACCCAGAGCCCGGCCACCGAGTGACCGGTCGCCAGGCCCTCGAACGGCGCCGAGCCGTCGGGAAGCGCCGGACCGAAGACGCCGTGCACGTCGCCCTGGCTGCCGATCGTCCAGAGCGTCCACTGCATCCAGAGGTTGTACTGCTCGCTGGCGAAGCGCTCGCTGATCTGGCCGTAGATCTCCTGGCGCTGGGCGCGGTCCGCGGTGGCGCGGCCCTCGTCGAGGAGGCGGTCGATCTCGGGATCGTCGATCTTCGAGAAGTTCACGACCGAGCCGCTCTTCCACCAGTCGTACTGGCCGTCGGGGTCGCCGCCGGGGTGGTTGCGCCAGTCGAGCATCTGGAAGTTGCCGGCGATCGCCTCGTCGATCAGCGTCGCCTGCTCGACCTGGCGCAGCTGCACGTCCATGCCCGCCTTGATGAACATCTGCTGGAAGATCTGGACCGCCTTCAGCGTGCCGGGGTCCGGGGTCGACAGCAGGGTGAACTCGAACGGCTGGCCGGTCTCGGACTCGTACTGCGCGACCAGGTCCTTCGCGAGCTCCGGGTCGTAGCCGGGCCAGCCGGTGTCCTCCTCGTAGCCGATCTCACCGGGGGCGAACGGACCGTTGGCGTTGGTCAGGATGCCCAGGTTCTGGGTCTGGTTGTAGGCGTCCATGTCGACCGCGGCGACGACGGCCTGACGGGCGATCTTGTTGTCGAACGGTGCGATCGAGGTGTTCATCATCTGGTAGCCCACCTCGCCGTACTCGGCGGACTCGATGACGTTCAGGTCCGCGCTGTCGACCTCGTCGCGCAGCGTCTCGATGTCGGTCGCCTGGCCGACGTGGGTGATGTCGATCTCTTCCGAGAGCAGGCCGTTCACGCGGGTGTTGCCGTCCGCGATCGGGCGGAACTCGATCTCGTCCAGGTAGGGGAGCGCGTTCCCGTCGGCGTCGGTCGCCCAGTAGTCGGGGTTCTTCGTCGCCGTGAACGACTGGTCGACGATCCACTCGTCCATCACGAAGGGACCGGTGCCGATCAGGTTCGTGTCGCAGTGGTCCGGGTCGTCCAGCTGTGCCTGGGCCATGATCCCGACGCGACCGGACCCGAACAGGGCGGCAGGCAGCGCCGGCCACGGGGTCGCCGTCGTGATCTGCACCGTCATCGGGTCGACCACGGCGACATCGCTGATGTTCTGGAACACGAACGCCAGGAGCAGGGCGTTGCGGCCCTCGTACTTGCCCCGGTAGGCGTCCAGGTTGTTCTTGACGAAGGTGGCGTCCAGTGCGGTGCCGTCGTGGAAGGTGACGCCGTCGCGCAGCTTCATCGTCCAGACCGTGTAGGCCTCGTTCGGCTCGAGCGTCTCGGCCAGGTAGGGCTGGTAGTCGGCGTTCTCGTCCGGCACGGTGAGCGTGTCGTACACGGCTCGTGCAACCTGGATGCCGCTGATCGCCAGGCTGCCCTCGGGCAGGCACCAGCCGCTGGTCGTCTCGGCCTCGAGCGCGTAGACGACCTTGCCGCCGGGAGTCGGGGTGCCCGCGTCGGTGTCGTCACCACCGCCTCCGCCTCCGCTGCCGCTCTCGCCACCGCTGCCCCCGCACGCCGCCAGCACGAGCGACGCGGCGACGGCCGCGGCGCCGAGGGCACGGTGCCGACGGCGGAGCGAGCTGGATGCGGACGGGTGGGGACGGAGCACGACGGACCTCCAGTGGTGCGACCGATCGGCTCGGGGGGAGGGCCGATCGAGATCGCGCATCCTACCCAGCACCCGCCGGGCGCCCGGCAGGGGACCGTGTGGGGGCCCTCAGACGCTGACGGGCGTCTCGACCACCGGCTGCAGCGGGAAGTGGCAGGCCACGTAGTGCTCGCCGCGGACCTGCTGCATCTGGGGCTCGGCCTGTGCGCAGAGCTCCTGTGCTCGGTCGCAGCGGGTCCGGAACCGGCAGCCGCTGGGCGGGTCGATCGGCGAGGGCAGCTCGCCGCCCAGGTGGTGCGCGATGTCGAGCGGCGCCTCGGGGTCCGGCAGCGGGATCGCCGAGAGCAGGGCACGGGTGTAGGGGTGCGCCGGCTCGGCGTAGAGCGCGTCCGGTGCGCCGATCTCGCACATCTTGCCCAGGTACATCACCGCGACCCGGTCCGACACGTTCTTCACGACCGCCAGGTCGTGTGCGACGAACACCAGGGTCAGGCCGTAGCGGGCCTTCATGTCCTCGAGCAGGTTCAGGATCTGCGCCTGCACCGACACGTCGAGCGCCGAGACGGGCTCGTCGCAGATGATGACCGACGGCTCGGTGATGACCGCACGGGCGATCGAGATGCGCTGGCACTGGCCGCCCGAGAACTCGTGCGGCTTGCGCTCGGACGCGGCCTCGGGGTCGATGCCGACCGAGGTCAGCACCTCGTCGACCTTCGTGCGCCGCTCCTGCGCGCTGCCCAACCCCCAGATGTTCAGCGGCTCCTCGACGATCTGGGTGACCGTGCGCCGCGGGTTCAGCGACGAGATCGGGTCCTGGAAGATCATCTGGAGCTTCGGCCGGGTGCGACGCAGCTGCTCGCCCTTCAGCGTCGTCAGGTCCGTTCCCGAGAGGCGCACGGCGCCACGGGTCGGCTTCGGCAGCTGCATGATCGCCTTGCCGGTCGTCGACTTGCCGCAGCCGGACTCGCCGACCAGGCCGAGCGTCTCGCCGGCGGCGACGTCGAACGAGATGTTGTTGACCGCCGAGACCTTGCGACCACGCCCCGCAGGGAAGTCGACGACGAGGTTCTCGACGCGCAGGAGCACGTCCTCGGCTGGGCGCAGGTGCGCGGTGCCGCTTCCGGCCATCTCAGGTTCCGCCTGTGGGATCGGTGGGCAGGTTGGTGTTCGGCTGGGTGTCCGTCGGCGCCACGTAGGGCGGCGGCAGCTGCGGCTCGTCCGGCGTGGCCGGGCCCTCGGGGGCCGGCGCGGTCGCCATCAGGCGACGGGCCGCCAGCTCGACGCGGCGCTCCTCGGTCTCGGGCGAGCCGACGGGGTAGAAGCACGCGAACTTGTGCTGGGGGTCCCCCGGCAGCGGGAGCAACGGCGGCTCCTCCTCACGGCAGCGGGGCTGGACGTAGGGGCACCGGGGACTGAACGAGCAGCCCTTCGGCGGGTTGACCAGGTCCGGCGGCCGTCCGCCGATCGCGGCCAGGCGCGTGTGCGAGGGGTCGTCCAGCTTCGGGATGGCCGAGAGCAGCGCCTCGGTGTAGGGCATCTTCAGGTCGCGGAACAGGCGCTTCGTGGGGGCCTGCTCGACGATCCGCCCGGCGTACATCACGGCGATCTCGTCCGCCCGGCCCGCCACGACGCCCAGGTCGTGGGTGACCAGGATCATCGCCATGTAGCGCTCGCGCTGCTGCTCGGCGAGCAGGTCCAGGATCTGCGCCTGCACGGTCACGTCGAGCGCGGTGGTCGGCTCGTCCGCGAACAGCAGCTTCGGGCCGCAGGCCAGCGCCACCGCGATGACGACGCGCTGACGCATGCCGCCCGACATCTCGTGCGGGTAGGAGCCGAAGCGCTTCTCGGCGGACGGGATCTTCACCGCCTTGAGCAGCGCGACCGCCGTGTCCTTGGCGTCGGACTTGCTCATGTCCAGGTGGAAGCGCAGCGACTCGGTGATCTGGTTCCCGATCTTCATGACGGGGTTCAGCGCCGTCATCGGGTCCTGGAAGATCATCGCCATCTCGTCGCCCCACAGCTCGCGGTACTGCGAGTCGTCGAGGCCCGAGATCTCGTTGCCCTCGAAGAACACCTGGCCCGAGCGCTCGGTGGTGGAGCGGGGGAGCAGGCCCATGATCGAGCGGGACAGCACGGACTTGCCCGAACCGGACTCGCCCACGATGCCCAGGCTGCGGCCGCGCTCGAGCGTGAACGACACGCCGTCGACCGCTCGCACCAGGCCACGCTCGGTCCGGAAGTGGGTGCGCACGTCGCGCACGTCCAGCAGGGTCGCCGCACCCGGGATGCCGCTCGGCGGCGGCGTGTCGATCGTCGTCGAGGAGCTCACAGCACCGACTCCCTCACACCGAAGCGACGGCTCACGACATCACCCAGGTAGTTGAGCGCCATCACCGTCAGGAACAGGATCAGCGAGGTAAAGATCACGATGTGGGGCGCACGCCGCATCTGGTCACGACCCTCGGCGATGATGTTCCCCCACGAGGGCGTCGGCAGCTGCACGCCGACGCCGAACAGGCTCAGGCCGCCCTCCGCGACGATCGCGATGCCGACGCCGAGCAGGGCGATCGAGAGCATCGCCGGCACGACGTTCGGCAGGACCTCTCGCAGCATGATGCGCCAGTTCTTGGCGCCCATCGCCCGGGAGGCGAGCACGAACTCACGCTCGGACCACGCCAACGTGTTGGCCCGGGTGATCCGGCCGAGCAGCGGGATCGAGACCAGGCCGAGGCCGAGCACCACCACGCCGAGGCGACGGAACGATCCGACGCCCTCGCCGGTGGCCAGCACGGTGACCAGCGACAGGGCCAGCACGAACTGCGGGATCGCCAGCAGCACGTTCATCAGCGGCGTGATGATGCTGTCGACCTTGCCGCGGAAGAAGCCGGTGACGAGGCCGAGGATGCCGCCGAGCAGCAGGCCGAAGGCGACGGCGCCGAAGCCGACGATGAACGACGACCGGGTGCCGTACACGATGCGAGCGAGCAGGTCGCGGCCGATGGCGTCACCACCCAGCAGGTGCCCGTTGCCCGGACCCTGGCGGGCGATCTCGGGGAACGACTCGTTCGGGTCGGGGATGAAGGGGAGCAGCGGCGCCAGCGCGGCGACGAGCGCCAGACCACCGACCCAGACGATCGCGAGCCAGGCGCCGATGCCCAGGCCCTTCTTGCGACGCGGGTGCGACGGGGGCGCCTCGATCGCCTCGATGGTCGGGAGCGAGGACGGGTCGAGATGGGTGACCGAGGTGTCACGACTTGGAAGCATGCCGAATCCGTGGGTCGAGGACGGTGTAGAGGATGTCGACGGCGAAGTTCACCAGGATGTAGAGGATCGCGATCACGGCGACCATCGACTGGAACGCCACGATCTGCCGTTTGCCGATGGCCTCGAAGAGCATCAGGCCCATGCCCGGCAGGCCGAACACGACCTCGACGATCAGAGCACCGCCGATGAGCGTGCCGACGTTCAGGCCCGCGACGGTCAGCAGCGTCAACGAGGACGGGCGGAGCGCGTGGCGGAACAGGATGCGCTTGGACTTCAGGCCCTTCGCCTTGGCCATCAGGATGAAGTCCTGCTGGAGGGTGGCGATCATGTCGCTGCGGAGCAGGCGCATGTAGATCGCGATCTGGCCGACGGCGAGCGTGATGGTCGGCAGGATCATGTACTGGATGTGCTCGACGAAGTTCTCGCTCGGGGCCGCGTAGCCCGTGACCTTGAACCAGCCGAGCTTCACCCCCAGGTAGTACTGGAGCACGAACCCCAGCGCGAAGTTGGGGATCGCCAACATGGCGAAGGCCGAGGCGTTCGACATCCGGTCGAACCAGGTGTCTCTTCGGTACGCGGTGAGCACACCGAGCGGGATCGCGATGAGCAGTGCCAGCACCTGCGCGTAGAACATCAGCAGCAGCGACACCGGGAGCGAGTCCCAGAGGCGCTCCGCGACGGGCCGGTCCGAGCTGACCGTGTAGTAGTTGCCCATGTCGCCGGTGGCGAAGTTGCCGAGCCAGCGGCTGTAGCGCTGCGCGAAGGTGTCGTCGAGGCGCAGCTCCTCTCGCAGGTCCGCACGCTGCTCGTCGCTGCCCGAGGGGATCAGCACCTCGACCGGGTCGCCCGGCAGCAGCTCGAGGAGCAGGGAGGCGAACAGGGTCACCAGGATCACGGTGACCAGCAGCTGCCCCAACTTCTTCAGGATGACCATGAGCTCCGTTTCCCCGGCGGGAGTGTCACTGGCAGAGGTTCGGCGTGGTCGACGCCGAGCCGGACGTGGACGGTCGCTCGTCGCGACCGAAGGTTCCTACACCGCCCTGCGCGGCTCCCGGTGGATCCGGGAGATCGTTCACACAGCGGTCACACGCCGGGGTCGGGGAAGCGCCCCCCGACCCCGGCGGAGCGGATCAGCTCTCGACCCACATGCCCGACACCGGGTGGCCGGTGGCGAGGCCGGGGAAGGGTGCGCCTGCGTCGTCGGGGAGGTCCGGACCGAGCACGCCGTGCACGTCGGTCGCGGTGCCGATGTCCCACATCACCCACTGGAGCCACATGCTGTAGCCCTCGGTGGCGAAGCGCTTGTTGATGTCGCCGTAGATCTGCTGGCGCTGGTCGGTGTCGGCCGTGGCACGGCCCTCGTCCAGCAGGCGGTCGATCTCGGGATCGCTGAAGCGGGCGAAGTTCACGGGCGAGCCGCTCTTCCACCAGTTGTACTGGGCGTCGGGATCGCCGCCCGGGTAGTTGCGGAAGACCATGGCCTGGAAGTCGCCCGAGATGGCGGTGCTGACCAGCGCGGCCTGCTCCATCGTCGAGATGGTCACCTTGATGCCCGCCTTCTCACCCATCTGCTGGGCGAGCTGCGCCGACTGCTGCGTCGGGGCGTCCGGCGTGGACAGCAGCGTGAACTCGAGGTCCTGGCCGGTGTCCGCCTTGTACTTGGCGACGAGCTCCTTCGCGCCCTCGAGGTCGTAGGTCGGGTAGCCCGTGTCCTCGAGGTAGCCGATGCCGCCCGGGGCGAAGGGACCGTTGGCGTTCTGCAGGATGCCCAGGTTGCGGGTCTGGTTGAACGTCTCCATGTCCATCGACTTGATGGCCGCCATGCGGGCGTCCTTGTTGTCGAACGGCGCGACCGAGGTGTTGAACTGGGCGAAGGTGACCTCGGCGAACTTGTCGGACTCGTAGGAGTTCACCTCGCCGTTCTCGGTCGCGATGCGCAGGTCGTCGATCGACTCACCGGCCGAGACCTGGGTCGCGTTGACCTCGCCGCCGAGCAGGCCGTTGATGCGGGCCGAGGCCTCGATCACCGGACGGAACTCGATCTCGTCCAGGTACGGCAGCTGCTGGCCGTCCGCGTCGGTCTGCCAGTAGTCGGGGTTGCGCTCGGCGAGGAAGCTCTCGTTCTGCTTCCACTCGACCAGCTTGAACGGACCGGTGCCGATCAGGTTGGTGTCGCAGGTCGAGGTGTCGTCCAGCTGCGCCTGCGCCATCATGCCGATGCGGCCCGAGCCGTACAGGGCGGCGGGCAGGGAGGCCCACGGCGTGTTCGTCGTGATCTGGACCGTCATCGGGTCGACGACCGTGACGTCCTTGATGTTCTGGAACACGAAGATGAACAGCAGCGGCTTGCGGGCCGGGTACTGGCCGCGGAAGGCGTCCAGGTTGTTCTTCACGACCTGCGCATCGAGCGGCGTGCCGTCGTGGAACGTGACGCCCTCACGGATCGTCATCGTCCACTGCGTGAAGTCGGCGTTCGGCTCGAGCGACTTGGCCAGGAACGGCACGTACTCGGCGTCCTCGTTCGGCGCGGTCAGCGTGTCGTAGATGGCACGGCCGACCTGGATGCCGGCGATCGCGAGCTGCGCCTCGGGCAGGCACCAGCCCTCGGAGTTCTCGGCCTCGAGCGCGTAGGTCACCTTGCCGCCCGGCGTCGGCGTGCCGGCGTCCGCGTCGGCCTCGGCGCCGTTGCCACCACCACCGTCGCTGCCGCTGCCGCCTTCGCCGCTGCTGCCACCGCACGCCGCGGCGAGCAGCGAGAGCATCAGCAGTGCGGCCAGCACCACGGACCATCGCTTGCGGTCGGAACTCTGCACTTGGATCCCCCTGGGTGTTCGTCCGTCACGCCGACATCGCCAAGGAGCGAGCACTCGCTGGATCCGCCGGGTGGAGAAACTCGTTTGCTTGTCGGCACACCGTTGTGACGATCATCACAATGAGGGGCCGAACTCTACCCCTGCCCGCGGTCGTGTCAACGCGAGGGGAGGGTGCTCCGGCGCGAACGGGTTCCGGTCGGCCCGAGCGACCCGTCGTGGCGCTCACCCCGGCGTGCCGTCAGCCCGGCAGCGGCACCGCCTCGCGGTAGCCGTGAGCGTGTCCCAGCACGATCTCGACGTACTCGAGGCTGCGGTTGTAGGTCAGGTACGCCGCACGCAGCCGCGCGTCGTCGCCACGCAGGTTCGGCCCGGACCGGCACAGGTACACGCCGGCGGAGAGCGCCGCGTCGTACAGGTTCTGGGGATCCGCGACGCCGTCGCCGGTGGCGTCGCGACCCACGGTCCGCCACGTGCCCGGAAGGAACTGCATCGGCCCGACCGCCCGATCGGTGCGGGTGGTCGCATCGAGCTCGCCGCCGTCGCTGTCGGGCACGACGCGGAAGGTGTTCGAGCCGTCCAGGTCTGGTCCGTAGATCGGCGGGCTGACGACGCCGTCGCGACCGACCGACGCGCCCCGGTACGTGCCGTGGCGGCTCTCGGTGCGGCCGATGCCGGCGAGGGCCCACCACGGCACGGCACAGCTCGCGTCCGTCAGCGCCAGCAGCTGTGACGCCCGCCAGTACGCGTCGAGCGCGCCGGTGCTCAGGTCGGTGCCCTCCACCGTGGCCGTCATGCGGGCCTCGGCGACCCGCTCCCCGTTGCGCACCAGCTGCTCGTCGAGGCGGCCGATGTCGGCGGTCAGCTCGTCCCGTCGGGCGCCGAGCTCGACCGAGCGTGCGTCGAGCTCGTCGCGTCGAGCCGCCATGTCGTCGCGCTCGCGCTGCAGCTCGCGGCGGCGGGCTGCTGCGTGGCGTTCGTCCGCCAGCGTGCCCTCGGCCGCGGACTCCCACAGCACCCGCCCACGCGCGAGCGCCTCGCGCTCGGCGGCGTCGAGCGTGGGGTCGAGCAGCGCGGTCACGTCGAACC
>JAFAFZ010000119.1 GCA_023423215.1 Actinomycetes bacterium | reverse complement strand
TCGTCCAGTGCGACTCGACCGGCGTGTGGTCCGGCGTCAGGCCGTGGTGGTGGTCGTGGTCGTCGCCGTGGTCCGCGCTGGCGTGCGCGGCGGCCGGGGCGTCCTCGACGTCCGCGTCCTCGGCGGCGGCACCTTCCAGATCGGCGTGTGCGGCGTCGGTGTCCTCCTCACGCCACTTCTCGGAGCCGAAGAACGTCATGATGACCTGGCGGGTCATGTAGAACGCGGTCATCAGCGCCACGAGCAGGCCGATGCCCCACAGCACCGGTCCGGCGGGACCCGAGTTGAACGAGCCGGCCAGGACCTCGTCCTTGGACCAGAAGCCCGACAGCGGCGGCACACCTGCGATGGCGAGCCAACCGATCATGAAGGTCAGGAACGTGACGGGCAGGTACTTGCGCAGGTTGCCGTACCTGCGCATGTCCTGCTCGTGCGACATCGCCAGGATGACCGAGCCGGAACCCAGGAAGAGCAGCGCCTTGAAGAAGGCGTGCGTGACCATGTGGAAGACGCCGGCGACGTAGGTCTGCGTGCCGACGGCCAGGAACATGTAGCCGAGCTGCGAGACCGTCGAGTAGGCGAGCACCTTCTTGATGTCGTTCTGCGCGATCGCGATCGTCGCCGCCACCAGGGCCGTGATGGCACCGGTCCACGCGATGACGTCGTTGGCCCACCCCGCGTTCGCCATGATCGGGTTCAGGCGGGTGATCAGGTAGACGCCCGCGGTCACCATCGTCGCCGCGTGGATGAGCGCGGACACCGGCGTCGGGCCGGCCATGGCGTCGGGCAGCCAGACGAACAGCGGCAGCTGGGCCGACTTGCCGACCGCACCCAGGAAGAACAGCAGCGCGATCGCCGTGGCGGTGCCCGCCGCGATCAGCGGGGCCGAGGCGCGGATGTCGGTGTAGTTGATCGAACCGACCGTGACCCACACCAGGAACGTGCCGAGCATGAAGCCGAAGTCACCGATGCGGTTGGTGACGAAGGCCTTCTTGCCGGCGGTCGCGTTGGCCGGGTCGGTGTGCCAGAACGAGATGAGCAGGTACGAGCAGGCGCCGACGCCCTCCCAGCCCAGGAACGTGAGCAGAAGGTTGTCGCCCAGCACGAGCAGCAGCATCGAGGCGATGAACAGGTTCAGGTAGACGAAGAACTTGGAGAACTTCTCGTCGCCCTTCATGTACCCGATCGAGTACAGGTGGATCAGCGCGCCGATGAACGTGATGAACAGGCACATCAGGATGCTGAGCGGGTCGGCCAGGAAGCCGATGCTGACCTCGAAGCTGCCCGCGGGGATCCACGTGAACAGCGTCTGGGTGAGCTGACGCTCCTCGGCCGGCAGCGCGACCAGGTCGAAGAACACCTTCGCGACGACCAGGAAGCTGGCGCCGACCACGGCGGTCGCGAACCAGCCGGCCTTCGGGTCGCCCAGGCGCCGGCCGGCGACCACGAGGACCAGGAACCCGAACAGGGGAAGGCACGGAATGAGCCAGATCAGATCCACCTGCTCAACCCCTCATCAGAGATACGTCGTCCGCGTCGGCGCCCTGCCGCCGGCGCATGATCGCCACGATGATGCCGAGGCCGCCCACGACCTCGGACGCCGCGACCACCATCACGAAGAAGACCGTCGCCTGACCGCCGATGTCGTCCAGCGCGGACGAGAAGCTGACGAAGGTCAGGTTGACCGCGTTGAGCATGAGCTCGACGCACATGAACATCACGAGGGGGTTGCGGCGGACCAGCAGCCCGACCGCACCGATCGTGAAGATCAGCGCGGCGAGGACCAGGTACCAGGTCTCGTTGAGGGTCAGCTCCATCAGCTGCCGACCTCCTCGGCGGCGTCGTCGGCGGCCGCGTCGGGCTCGTCCGTCGCCACGCCGTCGCCGGCCGTGGCCAGGCGGGCCTCGGCGCGCTCGGCCAGGACGTCCGCGGTGGTCCCCTCGGGGAACTCGGCCTCGTCGATCGGCGCACCCGAGCGGCGCGACAGCACGACGGCGCCGACGACCGCGACGGTCAGCAGGACCGCGGTGACCTCGAAGGCGAAGACGTAGTCGGTGAACAGCACCTTGGCGAGGGCGTTCACGTTGGGCTCGTCGGGGTCGATCGCCGCCAGCGCGGCGGCCTCGCCCGTGACGCGGGAGCCGACGGACAGCAGCGCCGTCAGGCTGAGCCCGAGGATCGCGACGCCGGCCGCGACGGCCGCGGGCCGCTGGCCGAGGATCGGTTCGTGGTCCAGGTCCTCGGCCTTGTCGACGCCGAGCAGCATGATCACGAACAGGAAGAGCACGACGATCGCGCCCGCGTAGACGATCACCTGGATGGCGGCCAGGAAGTAGGCGCCCTGGGCGATGAACAGGACCGCGACGCCGAAGAGGGTCGCGACGAGGCTCAGCGCGTTGTGCACCGGGTTGCGGAACAGCACCACCCCGATGGAGCCGGCGAGGCAGATCGCGCCGGTCACCAGGAAGGTGAACATCTCGACCTTCATCGACGGAACCCCCTGCGCTTCTTCGGGGCCGGCGGCTCCTCGGGCGCATCGAAGAAGCCCGTCGTGCCCGTCTCGGGCGCCGGCCCGCCGGCGGCGGGCTCGTCGGGCGCGGGCGGGGCGGGTGCCGCGGCGGTCGCGTCCGCGGCGTCCTCGGGCCGCTCGACGGCGTCGACCTTCAGCGGTCGGAGCCCGGCGGCGTCGCTCGACTCCGGCACCGTCGCATCGACGGTGTTCGGACCGGTCTCGGTCGTGGAGAGCACCGGGTGGTCCGCGCCCACCGGCTCGCCCGCGCCGGGCATGGCGTCGGCCTCGAGCGAGGACGTGTGCGCCGGGATCTCGTCGTGCTCGATCGCGCCGCGGATGCCGTGGTCGTGGGGGTCGCCCGGCACCGGGCCGTCCGCGAGCGCCGAGCCGGCGTCGTGGTCGTCGTGGCCGTGGTCGTCGTGGCCGTGCGCGACGTGGTCG